>DATGHN010000221.1:0-15041 GCA_035308005.1 Solirubrobacteraceae bacterium | reverse complement strand
GCCGGCAGAAAGATCCCGTACATGACCGGGCCCCCGATCGCGGCGTAGCGGCCGATCGGCGACGGCGCGGCCGAGCGGAGCTCCTCGGCGGCGCCGAGGTAGCGCAGCGGGAAGACCATCAGCAGAACGCCGAAGCAGCTGATCACGAAGCCGCCCATCAGGCTCCACTGGTAGTGAACGAGGAACTGCTCGTGGACGGTGCGCGGGTCGACGTGCGCCGCCGCCTGGCCGTTGAAGGCCGGAGCGAGACCCTGGAGGATGCCGATCGACTTCTCCTTGGCGCCGATCAGCGTGATCAGCACCTGCCCGCCGAAGAACAGCAGGCCGCCGAGGACCGCGGCCGCGCCGACGCGCGCGCGCTGAGCGCCCTCCACCTGCAGCTGGCGCTCGGCGTCGGCCATGGCCGCGCGAAGTGTATTGGGGGCGCGCTCGATAGGCTTCGCCCATGGAGGGATTCGGCGGCCTCTTCGGCGACCCGGACGAGCTTCAGCGCCGGATGGCGGAGTTCGCCGACCAGATGCAGGGCCAGCAGCGGCTTGCCTGGGCCGACAACGCGATCAAGCTCGCCGTCGATATGACCGTCGCGGCGGTCAACCGCATCAACCTCCAGGGGACGGCGGAGCAGCAGGCTGCGCAGATCCGCTCGGTGATGGCGCTCGTCTTCCCCGAGGCGGTCACACTCGTTCGCGAGGCACGCTCCGGACTCCAGTAGCGCCGGGCGGCTCCTCGCTCGCGGCCCCTCGCTTCTCCTGCGCGCGGTCGGCGCGGCCGGCGTGGATGACCTCCTTGAAGGAGCGGAAGCGAAAGATGAAGAGGACCGCGAAGAGGCCGACGCCCGCGGTCAGCGCGGCGATCACGATCTGCTGGCCGACCGAGTAGGCGACGATCAGCGCCTTCTTCTTCGCGAAGACGCGCACGAACAGCGCCTGCTGGATGCCGATCCCGCCGGGCGTCAGCGGGATCATCCCCGACACCGAGTTGACGGCGAAGACGAGCATCACGTTGCGCACCGAGCCGCCGATCCGGAAGGCGTCGAGGAAGAACCAGAAAGCCGCCGCGCGCGAGAGCCACGCGCAGGCCTGTAGCGCCACGACCTGGCGCAGATAGCGGCGGCGGTCGAAGAGGATCGTCAGGCCCTGGCGAAGCCGCGCCCAGAATGCGACGACGCGACGCGAGAGCAGGGCGAAGGCGACGATGACCGCGATCGCGAGCAGCGTCAGGAGAAACAGCGTGAGGCGGAAGTTCGACGCCAGGAACGAGAGGTCGAACGCGTTCAGCTTCGCGAAGTCGGGGGGCTTGGGGAAGACGCCCTGGGTCAAGGCGAAGATCAGCACGATCACCCCGACCGCAACGTCGAACGGCGCCTCGGTGTAGATCGAGGCGGTCACCGTCGCGTAGGTCGAGTCGGGGATCGCGCTCTTGGCGAGAAAGACCTTGATGACGTCGCCACCGCGGGCCGGCACGACGTTGTTGAAGCCGACCGCGGCGAAGTAAGCACCCCAGATCCGCCGCCACTGGAAGCGGACGCCGGGGTAGGCGGCACGCATGCTGTTGAAGATCGCGCGCGAGCGAAGCGTCAGGTTGGCCGTGAAGAACAGCACCCCGAGCGCGAGGGCGCCCCAGTGCACCGCCGCGAGATCGGAGAAGAACTTGCCGACCGCGCTGAAGAAGCTCGAAACGCTGCTCGAGAACGACGCAGAGGCGAGCGTTGCAGCCACCTGCCCGCCAAGCCTACGCGCTGGGCGGACGCCCAGCGCGGCGTCGCGCTAGGGCTCAGGCGTCGTCGTCGTTGGAGTCCTCATCCTCGTCGTGATCGCCTTCGCCGTCGACGTCGTCGGGGTCCTCCTCGTCGATGTCGTCGAAGCCGAGATCGTCCTCCCCGAAGAGGTCGTCCTCATCTTCTTCGTCGTCGGCGACGGCCAGCAACGGGCCGCCCAGGCGCGCCACGGCGATCCGGCGCTCCAGTTCGTCGATCTCCTCAAGCAACGTCACGCTCGACATCGGTTTCCTTTCCGGGATTTGCGGCGGCCCCTGCGAGGCCCGGACTTCGGTGTGCCCGCTAAACGCTAGCTATTGCGGCGCGCCGACGACCGACTCACGCGAGCGCGGCGATCGCCGCCAGCGCCTCGTCGTCGTGAGTCTTTGGCGTGACCTTCGGGATCACGTGGCGGATCACACCTGTGGGGTCGACGATGAATGTGGCGCGCAGGTTGCCCCAGTAGGTGCGTCCGTACATCGACTTCTCCGCCCACACTCCGTAGCGCTCGGCGACGCTGTGGTCGACGTCTGCGAGCAGCGTGAACGCCAGTCCGTACTTGTCGGCGAACTTGCGAAGCGACTTCACCGGGTCGGGTGAGACGCCGAGCACGACCGCGTTTGCGCCCGCGTAGTCCGCGTCGCGGTCGCGGACGCCGCACGCCTGGACCGTGCACCCCGGGGTGTCCGCTTTGGGGTAGAAGTAGAGGACGACCCAGTGGCCGCGGTAGTCGGAGAGGCTGACCGACTCGCCGTCCTGGTTGCCGAGCGTGAAGTCGGGGGCGGCGGCGCCGGGATCGAGCATGGGGCGGATCGTATAAGGCTGCGGTCCGATCGCGCCAGCGCCGGTCTATCATCGCGAGCGTGCTCTCGGACCACCACGTCGTTGTGGCGCGACCTACGAGTGCCCCTCCGAACATCGGCCGAATCACGGGCGTCAGTCCACGCTCAGAGAGCTTCTCCCCGACCTACGACGGGCTGCTGTTCCCGTCTGCCGTCTACACCGTGCTGCGGCGACTGGAGACCGGAGAGCGTTACGTCAGCGAAGAAGTAGGCACGGACCTCCGCCAGGCGAGCGCGACCGACCTCTACGCGGCGAGGCAGCACGTTCGGGTCCATGGAGACATGAGCGGAATCGCCGAGATAGTAGGCCCTGCGCAGCTGTTTCCGCCTGGAATGGAAGGTCAGGTTTGGTCGGTCCGATTCGCTGACGGATCCGTGCACGACTTCGGGCGCGTCGGCATCTTCCCGGCCGTCTAGCGCAGACGCCTGAGCGCTCCCCTCCCACGGCTGCTGTCGCGATGTCTCGGCGTGTCAGCCTTGGGCTAGAAGTAGAGGACGACCCAGTGGCCGCCGCGGTAGTCGGAGAGGCTGACCGACTCGCCGTCCTGGTTGTCGAGCGTGAAGTCGGGGGCGGGGCGCACGGCGACAGCTCGGCCGCCAGAACACGCCGCTCACGCTTGTCGAGCCCGGCGTGTCAGCCTTGGGGTTGAGGTAGGGGACGACCGGCGCGGAAAGCTCCGCCGTGAGTCCAGCGGCGGGCCGTCCGCCTGATTAGCTTTGATGAGCCTTCGCTAATTCTTAGCTAGAACTCAGATCGGGTAGGTTGGGGCAATGGGGCGGGGGTACCGAAGCCGGTGGTTGGCGGGGGCAAGCGACTGCGCGCGCTCCATTCGCTTCGGGTCCCTGCGAAACGGCCGGCACATAGCGGCGCAGGCGCTACGCCTGCCTGCGCTGCTCAGCTTTCTCCGTGAGCTGCCGTCAGTCGGGGTGCCAGTCTCAGACGAGAGCGCCGGCGTGTTCATTGCAGAGCACCTGTCGCTGCGGCGGTGGGGGATTCCACGCTTTCGCCTCGCCCAAGGAGTCCTTCACCTCTCAGATGACTTCGGGACCTACCTTCGTGGCCGCCGACGTCAGGCCGTACGCACCAACACTCGCCGGGCACGCGAGCGTGGAATCCAATGCGGGTACGTCGAGTTCGCGGCGTGGAAGCCCTCCGATCGACCAGATGCGAGCAGCACGAATGCCGAGCGCTGGACGGCCACCGACCCCGCAGGCGACATCGTCGCCGAGGCGTGGCTGGTCATAGACCGGCAATGCGCTCTCCTGTACTCGTTGACGAGTTCGGTGTCCGACGCTCGCTGGCTACTGCACGTCGCGATCATCGACCGCCTGTACCGGCGAGGGTGCCCGCTGCTGATTACCAACTCCTTCGATGTTCCCCTGATGCCGGCGGGCCAACAGCACTTCCAGCATCTCCTCGGATACACCGTGGGTCGTCTCCACGTCGTTCGGCCAGCAAGCGACAACCGCCAGGCGTCAGCTCCCGCCCGGACCCGGGACCGGCCCACCTCGCAGTGGGTCAGTCGTGGTCGTCCCACCCTGCCGTAGCGCGCTTGCAGCGTGACCAGCCGTTGCGGCGCCCTCAACGGCGCTACCCCCTGGCGACCGCCTGCTGCGACGCCGCCGCCGTTGCGATGTCGCGCGCATACGTGTAGCGCGCGCGCAGCATGAACCACCCGGCGCCGGCGAGCGTCGCGAGCAGGATCAGAAAGCTCCACTCGAGGCTAGTCGCGCTGTTTGAGGTGACCTGGCCGGGGTGCGTGCCGATCGGCGCCGGGTGGAGCGCGATGCCGGCGATCGCGTCGGCGATCAGCCCGAAAAGAAGCGGCCCGAGCGCCTGCGAGAGCGAGCGAGCGAGCGTCCGCACGCTCTCCGCCCGGCCCCACAGGCCCGAGGGCATGATGTCGAGGCGCGCGGCATCGAGCGGCGGGTTCGCGGCCGAGAGCAGCGCCGCTCCGGCCATGTCAAACCAGAGCGCCGGCGTCAGAGTCGTGATCAGCAGGCCCGGTATGAACATCACGACCGCACCCATGTAGCAGAGCGCCGGCACCCAGATTCGCGCCTCAACGAACCCGCGCCGGACCATGACGTCGGTCACGCGGCCGCTGACAAGCGTTCCGATCACCGCGGCGATCACCAACAGCAGCAGGACGAGGCTCGTCTCGGCTTGGCCGATCCGGTAGTGGCCCTTCATGAAGACGACCATGAACGTCAGCAGCCCGGCGAAGAAGAAGTAGCCGAGCGCCGAGCTGATGATCAGGAGCATGTTGGTGGGGATCGCCAGGACGTAGCGGATAGCGCTGCCAAGCCGCATCCTCGTCGGGTCTTCGCGGAGCACCAGCGCCGGATCCGGATCGACACCGCGCTCGCGCACACGCTGGTGGGCGAGCTCCTCGGTGATGTCGGCGGCGCCCTCGTCTGGCGTGTCGGAGAGGTCGCCGGCGACGACCGCGGCGCGCAGGTCGACGACACCGGGAGAGAGTCGGCTCTGGCCGCCGCGCCTGGGCTCGGGCAGCGTGCTCCACAGCGCGCGTGCAAGGAACAGGCCCGGGAGCGCGAGCGCCAAGAATGCGACGCGCCAGGAGATGCTCGCGAGCAGGCCGCTGAAGGTGAAGCCGACCGCCGTGCCCGCGATCTCGCCGCCGAGGATGTAGGCGTAGATGCGGCCGCGCTCGCGCGAGGGGAAGTAGTCGCCGGTGAGTGACGCGATCGCCGGCCCGGCGCTGGCGGTGACGGCCCCCATCACCAGGCGCGTCAAGAGCAGCGTCGAGTAGCTGCCGGCGATCGCGCTCGCAAACGACGCGACGCTCCACAGCACGACGGTCACGGCGAGGATCGGGACCCGGCGAGCGCGGTCGACGAGGAGGCCGAACGGGATCACGAAGATCGCGCCGACCAGCAGCGTCGCCGAGCTCAGCAGAGCGATGTCCAGGTTCGTGATGTGCAGCGAGGATTCGAGCTGCGGCGCAATCGAACCGATCGTCGAGGTGTCGGCGCTGCTGAGCGCCAGCACGCAGGCGAACAGCGTGATCACGCGTGCCCGCGCCGGTCCCCCGACCGCGTCGACGACGCGCACGCGCACGAGCCCCGCCAGCCAGCGTGTCAGCTGCCAGCCGGCGCGGCCGATCTCGGCGGCGATGTCGCGGCCCGAATCGGGGCCTCGCTCCGGCGAGCTCATGCCGCCATCATGCAGGCTCGCGCCGCCGGAGTGCCGTCAGCGGCGCAGGGCACGGATTGGCCTCCACGCCGACTGCGCGCCGAGGGGCTTCGTAACGCTCTCGGTCTGGATCAAGCGCTAGCCGGAGCCGAGCGCTCAGCCCCTCGAGATCGACTCGCCGCCCCATTCCTCGGGAGCGACGTCGGCGAGCGTCTGCGAGAAGGTCCACTGGTGCCCCCACGGATCTGCCGCGCTGTACTGGCGCTCGCCGTAGGGCTGGTCCTGCGGTTCCTGCATGATCACGGCCCCGTTTTCGCGCGCGTGCTCACAATGCGCGGCGGCGTCCTCTACGCGCACCATGACCGAATGCGTCGTTTCCCCCTCGCGCGGCGGCCGGCGGTCACCGCGGACGTCGCCGATGATCACGGCCCCGCCGTCGCCGACGTTCATCTGCGAGCGGTGGTCCTCCCCGATCTTGACCCGCTCGGCGAATCCGAACGCCTGCTCGAGCCAGGCCACCGCCGCGCGCACGTCCGGGTAGATCAGGACGGGGATCACGGTCGCCGCGGGTATCGAGCGGTTGGCGCGCATCACTTCAGAAGCCGCGAGAGACGGCGATCCTTGAGGACGCGCCCCTCGGTCTGGCACTCCGGGCAGTAGCTCATCACGTAATCCTCGTAGTTGACCGCGGCGAGCGTCGCGCCGCAGCGCGGGCACGGCCCGCCCTCGCGGCGGTGAACGAGCAGCGGCATCGGCAGCTTGTCAGGGATCGGCAGCTCGATCACCTGCTCGTAGTGCTCGAGCGCGCGCCCGAGCGTCGAGACGATCGCCTCCGAGAGGACCTCGAGCTCCTCCTCGTCTAGGTCGGAGCCGCGTTTGAAGGGCGAGAGCCGCGCCTCCCAGAGAATCTCATCGACCCACGAGCGCCCGATGCCGGCGACGACGTGCTGATCACGCAGCGCCGCATGCAGCGGCCGCGGCTCGCCCAGACGCTCGCCGAGATCGGCCGGCGGCTGCGGCCAAGCCTCGGGACCAAGGCGTGTCAGCGACTCCTCGCCGGCAAGCGCGTCGATCTCGAGCAGCTTGACCCAGGCGGCCTGCTTCGTGCCGAACTCGCGCAGGCGAAGCTCGCGCCCGTCGGCGATCCGCACCAGCAGCCGCGAGGTGCGGTCGCGAAGCCCGGCGCGCGAGTCGTAGAGCTGGAGGCGCCCCGCCGACATCAGGTGCATCAAGAGCGCAAGCGTGCCGCCCGCCTCGACGATGATCTGCTTGCCGCGCCGACGCACGCCGTCGACGCGCAGCCCGGCGAGCGCGTCGAGTGGCGGCGCAAACGTCTTCAGCGCGTTGATCCCGGGCGCGAGCGCGGACTCGATCTCGGCGCCGCGCAGCGCGGCATCCAGACGGCGAACGGTGATCTCGACCTCGGGCAGCTCGGGCATAGCCCAAGATTACGCCGCAAAACCGGCCTAGTAGTCGACTTTTCCGTTCGACGAGTAGGCGCGCGTGGCGGCGCCGACGGAGACCGTGCCCGATGCGGACACCCACTTGACGCGCCACAGGCGGTGGGCGGCGAAGTTCCCGCTCGCACTGAACGCGCCGCTCGAGTCGGTCGGGACGTGCATCAGCGTGCGCCAGCTCTTGCCGCCGTCAGAGGAGTACTGGATCGTGACGCTTCGAACCGGCCCCGAGTTCGTCGTCGAGCCGGTCGACCCGGTCGCTCCCGTCGAGCCTCCACCGCTGCTCCCGGGGCCGCTCGGCGGCGCCCCCACGGGGCGCGCGATGCCCCACAGCGAGACGCCGGTGCCAGTCCGCGCCACCACGAACGGCAGGCGGAACTCGTAGAAGGACGGCTTCTTGTGGCCGCTGTAGCTCTCGAGCCCGGTCTCGAAGCCCGACCACTTCACGAGCGGGATGTGGCTCTTGGTCGGCGGGTCGTCGCGCAGCAGGTACTGGTCGGAGGAGGCCACTCTCGGGTTACTCCAGGCGATCTTCTCCGAGATCGCGTCGTACTCCGCCTGCTGGGCGAGTGAGACGCCGTAATACGGCTTCGGCGTGCTCTGGATGCCCATCTCGGTCACATAGACCGGCAGGCCGGGCTTGACTGCGCCGGCGCTGGCGGCGCGGTCAAGCGCCGTCACCAGTCGTCCGAGCGTCGCGATCGTGACGTCGTCGTGATTGGGATCGAGGTGGTTGTTGGGGATCCAGAACGGCCCCGGCCCCTCGGTGTAGGGATGCTGCGCGTAGCCGTCGGCGGGGAGCAGCGAGCAGTGGCCGATCGGGTGGTAGTTGGAGTCAAGGCACAGCACGCCGCGCATGAACGCCAGCGGTGCCGGGATCCCCGCGGCCTTGACGCCAACGGGCGAGGTCTCGCCCATCAGGACCTTCATCCCCGAGAAGTTCCCGGACTTCTTCAGCCCGTTGTAGGCGCTCAGGAACAGGGCGCGGTAGATCGACGGCGAGACCAGCTTGCCCTTGACGTACTGCGGTCGCAGGTACTGCGGCTGGTTCGGCTCGTTCCAGATCGAGATGAGCTTGACCTTCTTGCCGTAGTGCTTGCCGACTGCCTCCATGAACTGTCCGAAGTCGGTGGCGTTCGGATCGGTGTACTGATCCTCGCCGTGCGGAGTGGCCCAGCGCGGCACGGTGCCGAAACCGCCGCTGACCGTCAGCAGGATCTGCCAGTGAAGCGCCGCCGCCGCGTCGATCAGCGCGTCGTAGGAGCCCCAGTGATAGGCGGACGGGCTCGCCTGGTTGAAGTGCGGCCGCGTGCGGTGCTTGGGACTCGGCGCCACCAGACCCCAGTAGAGGACGATCCGAAGCGCGTGGACGCCAAGCCCCTGAAGCTTGGTGATGGTCGCCTGCTGCGTCGCCGCCGAGACGCCGATCAGATCCCGCGGCGCCTCGAAGAACACGGTCTCGCCGTGCGACGCGTAGGCGGCCGGAGCGGCGACCGCGCCGGCGAGCGCGATCACGGCGGCGGTCAGGACGGCTGTCAGCTTGGCTTTTGTCATTCGCATGCGGAAGCCCTCCCCCATTGCGGCGCCCCCCAACCTAAGACCCGCCGGATTGCCGAAGGTTGCGCAACCCGTCGGACATCATGCCGCGATCAGCGCGACGCCGGCGAGCGCCAGGCCCACGCCGAGCGCCTGTACGCGGGCTACCCGCTCGGCCAGCACGCCGCGCGCTAGCAGCACCGTCGCGACAGGATAGAGCGAGCCCGCGACCGCGACGATGCTGAGCGCTCCGCTGCGATTGGCGACCCCGTAGAGCGCCGTGGCGCCGAAGTCGAGCGAGCCGGCGGCGCCAAGCAGCCCGAGGCTGATCCGCGGAATCCGCCTCGCCTGCCGCGGGCGCACCGCCAAGAGCAAGAAGCCGACGCCGACGACGGTCGTGATGTGCGCGAGCAGCAAAAGCCACGGCACGCCGCCGCGCGCGCCGATGTGGGCGAGCACGAAATAGCCGCCGAAGGCACCTGCCGCCGCCAGCGCCAGCGCCACCGCAGTGCGGTGAGAGACGCGCGAGGCGTCATCGCCGGCCGGGTGTCGCGAGGCCAGCACGACGCCCGCCACGGCGGTCGCCATCCCGACCACCTGGACGGCGGCGAGGTGGTCCCCGCCGGCGACGCCGACGACGACGGGTATCGCGACGCCGGTCGCGGCGATCGGCGCGACGATGCTCATCGTCCCGACCGCGAGCGCGCGGTAGAAGCAGCCCAGGCCAACGATCACGCACACCCCCGCCGTCAGCGAGGCGAGCGCGGGTCCGGCCGCGGGGAACGGCTGGGCGGCGACGGCGACGATCACGCCCGCCGCGAGAAGCCCGATCCCCTGGCCGATCATCAGCACCAGAAGCAGCGGCACGCTGCGAGCGACGAGTCCCGAGGTGAAGTCCGCGGTGCCCCAGCACAGCGAGGCGGCGAGCGCGAGCAGGACGGTTTGAACCACGGCGCAGGCGATCCTACGGTTCGCTGGAGCGACCGGCCGCGACGCTACGCTGCCGCGGTGGCCAAGGTAGCGCGCAGTCTCGCTGACGCCGAGGAGGAGATCGCGGCGCTGCTCGCCGAGCTCGAGCATCAGCGCTCCGAAAACGAGATCAAGGAGCAGCAGCTCGACCGCTACGCGGCGGAGCTGCGCGCGACCTCGCGCCGCGAGCGCCAGCGCACCCGCGAGCTCGCCGGCAGCTACATGACGACCGTGCGGGCCCTCGCCGGGGCTGTCGAGGCGCGCGACGCCTACACCGCCCATCACGCCGACCGCGTGACCGCCTACGGCATCGAGCTCGCCGCCACGACGGGCCTCGAGGAGCTCGAGGACACGCTGCTCGAATGCGCCTTCCTGCTGCACGACATCGGCAAGGTCGCGATCCCCGACGGGATCCTCTTCAAGGCCGGCACGCTCGACGCCCAGGAGCGCGAGGTCATGCAGCGCCACCCGCTGATCGGCGAGGAGATCATCGGCGAGATCCCGTTTCTGGAACCGACGCGGCCGCTGATCCGCCACCACCACGAGCGCTGGGACGGCGGCGGCTACCCCGACGGGCTCGCCGGCGAGGAGATCCCGCCGGTGGCGCGCGTCTTCGCCCTCGCCGACGCGCTGGATGCGCTGACCAGCGACCGCCCGTACCGCGCCGCCGTGGGCGTCGCGCAGGCCCGTGAGGTCATCGAGTCAAGCGACGGTCACTTCGATCCGGCGGTGCTCGAAGCATTCGCCTCGATCTCCGACGAGCGCATCGAAGAGATCCGAAGCCAGCTGTCGTAGCGACACGCAGGGAGCGGCGCCGCCCGATCGCGGCGGCGCGAAAACGCCCACCCGCCTTCAACCAATAAGCTGGCGGACGATGGCCGAGACCCGTTATTGGCACCCGTTTGCGGACATGGGCGCCGTCAAGGACCGCGAGGTCGTGATCGAGCGCGGCGAGGACGTCTGGGTGTGGGACGACCTCGGGAACCGCTACTTCGACGCCACCGCGAGCCTCTGGTACTCGAACATCGGCCACGGCCGGCACGAGATCGCCGACGCCGTCGCCGCGCAGCTGAAGAAGATCGAGGCGTACTCGAACTTCGGCGACCTCTCGACCGCTCCGACGCTCGAACTGGCGCAGAAACTGACCGACAGGGCGCCGATGCCCTCGCGCCTGTTCCTGACCTCTGGCGGCGGCGACTCGATCGACGTCGCCGTCAAGGTCGCCCGCCGCTACTGGTTCGAGCTCGGCCAGCCCGACCGCACACTGCTCGTCAGCCGCACGCAGGGCTACCACGGCACGCACGGCTACGGCACCGCGATCGGCGGCATTCCGGCCAACCGGGTCGGCTTCGGCCCGCAGGTCGAATCAGAGCAGGTCGCCCACGACTCCGTCGAGGCGCTCGAGGAGCTGATCCGCCGGGTCGGCGGCGAGCGGATCGCGGCCTTCTTCATCGAGCCCGTGATCGGCGCCGGCGGCGTCTATCCGCCCGGCCACCGCTACATCGAGGGCGTCGCCGCGCTGTGCAAGCAGCACGGGATCCTCTTCGTCTGCGACTCGGTGATCTGCGGCTTCGGCCGCCTCGGCAGCTGGTACGGGATCGAGCGCTTCGACGTGATACCCGACATGATCACGTTCGCCAAGGGCGTGACCTCCGGCTATCTGCCGCTCGGCGGCGTGATCATCGCCGACACGGTCGCCGAGCCCTTCTTCGGCGATCCGGGCAGCCCGGTCCTCCGCCACGGCGCCACCTACGCCGGCCATGCGACCTGCGCCGCGGCCGCGCTCGCCAACATCAAGATCCTCGAGGACGAGGGCCTGATCCCGCGCGGGCGCGAGATGGAGCAGCCGCTCTTTGACGCGCTCAACGCGCTCGCCGGGCACCCGGCGACCGGCGAGGTTCGCGGCGGCACCGGCACGCTCGCCGCGCTCGACCTCGACTCCGAGCTGCTCGCCCGCGACCCAGCGGCGCTCGGGCGCCTGGTGGCGACCGCGCGCAAGACCGGCGTCATCCTCCGCCAGCTCGCAAGCGGCGTCGCCGTCTCACCGCCGCTGACGTCCACCACGGAGCATTTCGCTCTGATCACCGAGGCGCTCTCCGCGGGCCTCGACGCCGCGGCCGCCTAGCCGGCAGTGAGCCAGCGCAGCCGCAGAGGGGTCCTCATCACCGGGGCCTCTCGTGGGATCGGCGCGGCAATCGCGAGCGCCTTCGCGAGCGCCGGGGACCGGGTCGCCGTCCACTACCGCACCCGGCGCGCCGAAGCCGACGCCGTGCGCAAGTCGCTCACCGGCGCCGATCACATCGTCGCGGGCGCAGACCTCGGCGACGCGCGGGCGGTCGCCGCGATGGTCGAGCAGGTGGCGGCAACGTTCGGCGCGATCGACGTGCTGGTCAACAACGCCGGCCTGTTCGTGGAGCATCCGATCATGCAGGCCGGCTATGAGGAATGGCAGGACGCCTGGCAGCAGACGCTGGCGGTCAACCTCGTCGGCGCCGCCAACGTGACCTGGTGTGCCGTGCGCCACATGCCCGACGGCGGCCGGATCGTCAACATCTCCTCCCGGGGTGCCTTCCGAGGCGAGCCCACCCATCCGGCCTACGGCGCAAGCAAGGCGGGCCTGATCGCGTTCGGTCAGTCGCTGGCGCGCGACCTCGGCGCGCGCGGGATCTCGGTCACCGCCGTAGCGCCCGGCCTCGTCGACACAGAAATGGCCGCACCAGCACTGAGCGGCACCGATGGTGAACGCCGCCGCGCTGAGAGCCCGTTCGGGCGCATCGCCACCGCCGAGGAGGTGGCGGGCGCCGTCCTCTATCTCGCCTCTCCCGGCGCCGCGTTCGCAAGTGGATCGGTGATCGACGTCAACGGCGCCTCCCACCTGCGCCTGTGACGCCGCCCTAGCGGCGGTAGAGCACGCGCAAGAGCGTGCGGACCAGCCGCGCCGAGCGCTTCGAATAGGGGTAGAACTGCGGCTCGCGCGCGGGCATCGCGCGCGGCGAGAGCAGGATCGTCTGCGGGCGGCAGTACTTGCGGATCCCCTCGGCGCCGTGGCGCACGCCGATCCCCGACTCCTTGACGCCGCCCATCGGCGCCGCCAGCGCGAAGTAGTTGACCGCCGCATCGTTGACGCACACCGCCCCCACCTCGAGGCGCCGGGCGAGCGCCTCGCCGCTCTCGCCATCGGCGGCGAAGACCGCGGCGCCGAGCCCCATCGAGGAGTCGTTGACGAGCGCGACGGCTTCGTCGGCGCCGCTGACAGCCATCACGGGGAGCGTCGGGCCGAACGTCTCCTCTCGCATGCAGCGCATCGTGTGATCGACGCCGGTCAGCACGGTCGGCTCGAAGAACGTGCCCGGCCCGGGGATCCGCCGCCCGCCGACGAGCGCCCGCGCGCCCTTCGCCACAGCGTCCGCGACGTGCTCCTCGATGATCTCGAGCTGGCGCTGCGAGCTGATCGCCCCGATGTCGACCGATCCGGGGCCGTGCGGCGCGCCGGTGCGAAGCTCGCGCACCTTGGCGGCGATCAGCTCGACCAGCTCGTCGTGGATCGCGCGATCGGCGTAGACGCGCTCGATCGAGACGCAGCTCTGGCCGGCGTTCATCATTCCGTAGTAGACGGCGACGTTGGCGGCGCGCTCGAGCGGCGCGCCCTCGAGCACGATCAGCGCGTCCTTGCCGCCGAGCTCCAGCGAGAACGGGACAAGCCGCTCGGCGGCGCGCGCGGCGACCGCGCGGCCGGTTGCCGAGGAGCCGGTGAACATCACGAAGTCGACGGCGTCGACGATCGCCTCGCCGGTCTCCCGCCCGCCGGTCGCGACCGAGAAGACGTCCTCGGGCAGTCCGCACTCGCGAAGCCCCTCGGCGATAAGAAGCGACGTCAGCGGTGTCAGCTCGGAGGGCTTCAGGACCACGCTGTTGCCCGCCGCAAGCGCCGGGATCGCGTCGCCGAAGGAGTTGAGCAGCGGGTAGTTCCAGGGCCCGATCACCCCGACCACCCCGCGCGGCACCCAGCGCGTGACGATCCGCCTACCGGGCAACAGCGGCGCGCGCGAGAGGAAGCGCCGCTCGCCCAGATGGCGCGGAGCGGTGCGCGCCCAGTAGGAGAGCGCCGACACGGTGTAGCCGAGCTCGAGCAGCTGGGCGTCCTCGTAGGCCTTGCCGGTCTCCGCGACGATCGTCTCGATGACGCGCTCGGACTCGCGCAGCAGCCAGCGGCGCATCTCCGACAGCACGGCGCCTCGCGCGTCGAACCCAACTGCCTCCCACGGACCGTGCGCGGCGCGCGCCCGCGTGACCAACGCCCCGACCTCGGCCGAGCCGAGCTCCTCGAGCGCCGCGAGAACCGCGCCGCTCGCGGGGTCGCGTACTTCGATCAAGCGGCCCCCACCTCGATCAGGCGGCGTCGGCGACCGTCACCGACTGGATCTCGATCGGCGTGCGCGGGCGGTCGCGCTCATCGGTCGGCTCGGCCTCGATCGCGTCGACGACGTCGAGCCCCGCGGTGACCTCGCCGAACACGGTGTGCTTGCCGTCGAGCCACGGGCACTCCTTGGCGGTGACGATGAAGAACTGCGAGCCGTTGGTGTTCGGGCCGGCGTTGGCCATCGCCAGCGACCCGCGGACGATCTTGTGCTGGTTGATTTCGTCCTCGAAGGTGTAGCCCGGCCCGCCCGTCCCGGTCCCCTGCGGGCAGCCCGCCTGGAGCATGAAGTCACTGATCACGCGGTGGAAGGTCAGCCCGTCGTAAAAGCCCTTGCTGGCCAGCGTCTTGAAGTTCTCGACGGTCTTCGGCGCGTCGGCGTCGAACAGCTCGAGCTCGATCGCGCCCTTGGAGGTGTTCATCGTGGCAGCAGACATCGGGAGCTCCCTATGGCTCGGTGGTTGTCAGAACGTGGGCGCGCTCGAGCGCCAGCGTGTGGCCCGCCACATCGACGCCCGACGCGCTCTCGATCACGCGGTCGGCTTCCTCCGCGGGAACGCTCAGCAGCGCGAAGCGCTCGAGCATCGTCACGTCGGAGACGGCCTCGCCATCCAGCGAGGTCGCGCGGGTGATCGCGGCGACGAGGTCGGCGACCTCGATCCCTGCCGCGCGCCCGCCGCTTGCCAGCAGCCGCGCGCGAGGTTCGTCGGCGGCATGGCGGACGTTGGGCTTGGAGTGGCGGCGCGGGCGCTCGCGGACCGGCGCCGGGGCAGCCGTCGCGCCGGCCGACCAGGGAGCGATCGACATGCCGATATGGCGCTCGATCGCCTCGAGCTCGCGCTTCTGGCGCGCTTCGACGAAGGTGATCGCGCGCCCTGAGCGGCCGACGCGGCCGGTTCGACCGATC
>DATGHN010000220.1:0-6240 GCA_035308005.1 Solirubrobacteraceae bacterium | reverse complement strand
AGCAGCTCGATGCTGCCGTGGACGCGATCGGACTCAAGGCTCTTCAGGCGGATCGTCGGCTCGTGCAGCAGTCGGCCCGCCACCGCGCGCGCAAGCGCCTCGACGCGAGCCAGATCGCGCGGCGAGGCCGACTCCCATCGCCCCGCGTTCTCAGCGAGCAGCTGTTCGACGACGCTGTCGCCGCGCTGGTGCAAGGCACCGATCGTCGGGCGCACGTCGAGCGCGCCGAGCCAGTGCGCGAACCGCTGGATCTCCGATTCGATGATCTCCTCCGCGGCCGGCACGTCGGCGGCGCGGCTCGAGAGGTTGTGCGTGACCGCCGCCTCGAGGTCGTCGATGTCGCGCAGCGTGACGCCCGGGATCTCGGCGCAGGAGGCCTCGATGTCGCGCGGCACGGCGATGTCGATCAGCAGCAGCGGCCGCCCGCGGCGCGCCTTCATCACGAGCTCGAGTTCGTCGCGCCCGACGATCGGATGCGGCGAGGACGTCGAGGCGATGACGATGTCGGCCTGCTCGAACGTCTCGGGCAGCTTCTCGAGTCCGACGACCGTTCCGCCGAAGCGCTCGGCGACCGACCGCGCGCGGTCGGCGTGGCGGTTGGCGATGAAGATCGTCGCGACGCCGCGAGCCGACAGCGCCTGCGCGGTCAGCTCGCTCGTCTCGCCGGCGCCGATCACCGCGACGGGGCGTCCGCCCAGCTCGCCCAGCAGGCGCTCGGCCAGTTCCACGGCGACCGAGGAGAGGCTGACGTGCAAGCGCGAGATGCCGGTCTCCGAGCGCACGCGCCCGCCGGTTGCGAGCGCCGCGGCGAAGAGGCGGCTCGTCAGCGGGCCCGCCGTTCCCCTTTCGCGGGCGTGCTCGTGGGCGCGGCGGACCTGTCCCTGGACCTCGTGCTCGCCGACGATCATCGACTCGAGCCCGCACGTGACGCGGAAGAGGTGGCGTGCCGCATCGCAGTTGCGAAGCAGGTAGGTCGTCTGCGCGAGCTCCTCCGGCACGATCCCGGCGTGCTCGCTGAGGCGCGCGAGCACCGCTTCCTCAGCCGACGGGCGCCCGTCGACGACGGCGTAGATCTCGCTGCGGTTGCAAGTTGAGATGGAAACGGCCTCGCTGATCCCAGGCTCCGCGCACAACCCGATCAGAAAGCGCGACGCCTCGCTCTCGGTCAGCGCGAGGCGCTCGCGCAGCGCGACGCCGGCGACGCGATGAGAGCTGCCGATCACGAGAAGCTCGGTCACTCCTCCTCGCTTCGGACGTCATCGCGGCCGCTGCGCCGCGCCGCGGCGAGCTCCGTCAGCTCGCCGAGCTCGCGCTCGATGCGGCTCAGCTTGCCGGCCATGATCGCGACGTAGAGGAGGATCAGCGCGACGAAGACGATGTATGCCGCCGCGACGTAGGGGCCCGCGGTGTGGAAAGGGAGCTCCGGCATCAGCGCCCGGCGATTCCCGCGTGCTCGACGGTCGGCGCCGCGCTTCGCCGAAGCGGCGGCAGCGCCTCGTCGTCCTCGCTCAGGAGCTGACGCAGCCGGCGCAGCTGCGCGCTGGTGTGCTTGGAGGCCATCTCGTAGCGCCACAGCAGCAGCCACAGCAGGAACACGCTGCCGATCGCCATCCAGAACACGAGCTGCATCCGACCGGGCAGGTTGCCGCTGATGTTGTCGAGCGTGCGGGGATGGACGTAGGCCGTCGAGAGACGAACGATCGTGAAGCAGATCGGCACAAAGACGCCGGCGACGATGGCGAACACCGACGCGGCGCGCGCCTGGCGCTCGGGATCCTCGATCGCAAAACGCAGCGGCTGGTAGGTGGCGTAGAGCAGCATCACGAGCAAAAACGACACGAGCGTCGGCTCGCTCCAGACCCACCAGTGACCCCACGCCGCCTTGGCCCAGATCGAGCCGGTCACGAGCACGCCGACGCCGAACACGAGCGAGATGTGGATCGCGACGTAGGAGCGCAGATCCCAGCGCGACTCGCCCGTGCGCAGGTGCTGGATCGCCAAGACCCCGCCGGCGATGAAGCCGGACAGCGTGATGATCGCCATCGGCACGTGGACATAGAAGATCTTCTGGAGGAAGCCCTCGGTACGGTCATTCGGCGCCCAGAAGAAGACGGCCAAGAGCGTCAGCGTCAGTAGCGCGGCCGTCGTGAGCGCTAGCCCCCTCAGGCGCTTGCCGTACACGGTCAGTCCTCCAGGAGGTAGTCGAAGAGCGCGAACGCGATCACCGCGAACACGAGATCATAGAGCGCCAGAATCACAAGCCAGTGCAGTGGCATCGCCCTCGCGGGCGCTGAAAACAGCGGCGTCGTCGACAGCGCGGCGCCGATCACGACGGGGACAAGCAGCGGCAGCGACAGCAGCGGCCCGAGCAGGTCGCGCGATCGCGTCCGCACCGCGAGCGCCCCGACCAGCGTCCCGATCGCCGCGACGCCGAGGTTCACCAGCGCCAGGACGGCCAGCAACCCCGGCATCGCGGCGCCGAGCGACGGCTCGAGCAAGAGCAGCGCAAACGCCGGGACCGAGATGACCTCGACGACCGTCAGATAAAGGAACAGCGCCGCCCCCTTGGCGAGCAGCAGGGCTCCGCGGTCGGCCGGTGAGAGGAGGAAGCCGTCGAAGCCGCCCTGCTCGGCGTCGGCGACGAACAGGCGGTTGATGCCGAGAACGGCGGCGAACAGGAGCGTCACCCACAGCACCCCGCTCGCGAGCGATCCGCCGACCTGGTTCTGCTGGAGGCCGAAATGGAACAGGACGTAGGTCGTGACGCTGAAGAGCGTCATCGCCGGGATCGATTCGAACGTCCGAAGCTCGACGCGCAACTCCTTACGAAGTAGCGCCCCGACGACAGTCCGGATCGGCGGAGAATCGCTCACCGGTAAAGCTCCGCTATCGCCGCGGCGTCGACCGCGCCGGCGCTCGAATGCAGGGCGACGCGCCCGCGCACCAGCCCGAGGACGAGGTCGGCTTCGGCCAGCGCGCCGGCGGGGTCGTGGCTGACGATCACCCGCGTGCGCCCCGACGCGCGCCCGATCAGCGGCTCGACGAGCTCGCTCGCCGCGGGGTCGAGATTCGCGCGCGGCTCATCGAGCAGCAGGAGCGGCGGGTCGTGCAGGAGCGCCCGGCAGACGGCCGCGCGCTGCACCATTCCGCGCGAAAGCGTTCGAAGCGGCTCATCGGCGCGGCGCTCGAGCGCGACCGTCGCAAGCAGCGTCTCGATCGCCGCGGCGTCGACGCCGTGCAGCGCGGCGTGGAAACGGAGGTTCTCCCGGGCGCTGAGCTCGCGGTAGAGCAGCGGCTCGTGGCCGAGCAGGCCGATCCGCCCGCGCACCGCCCAGGCCTCGTCCGGCAGCGCGTGCCCGAGCACGTGGGTCTGGCCGCCGTGCGGCCGAAGCAGTGTCGCGAGAAGGCGAAGGAGGGTCGTCTTGCCGGCGCCGTTTGGACCGAGCACGGCGAGCGTCTGCCCCTCCTCGAGCGTCAGCGTCACCTCGGCCAGAGCCAACCGCTCGCCGTAACGGCGCGTCACGCCGTCCAGCTCGATGGCGGCGGCCAAGGCTCAGCTTTCCCGGGGTCGGCGGCGCGGCGGCCGGGCGATCGGCACGCCTGCACGGTAGCCGTCGCGCCGCGCGCGGTGCGTTCAGCGGTGGTGCTTGTGACGCACGACGCGGGCTGCCCGCACGTGCGTGATCCGGAATACCTTCGTCGCGACGTTGCCGAGCTTGTCGATCACGACGACCTTGATCTTGTGCGGACCCGGTTTGAGGTTTTTCGCCCCCAGCCACGTCAGCGAGGCGCTCAGCGTCGACGGGAAGCCGCGCTTGGGACCGAAATGTTCGCGGCTGCGGCGCGTGAGGTCGACGGTGATCTCGCGCACGCCGTTGGCCGGGCTCGACGCGGAGACCGCGATGTGCAGCGGGCCGCTGGAGGTGCTGCCCGGCGTCGGGCGAAGGATCGTGATCTTGGGCGGCGCGAAGTTCCCGCAGGAGCCGGCTTGGCCGGCGCCGTGTAGCGAGACCTGTTTGAAGGCGTCGTAGGCCGGCTTCGGCGAGAAGTTGGGGTTCAACAGGCCGTAGTTGTCAAGCGGCTGACTGCTCGAGCCACTGTTCTGCAGCTCGAACCACATCGCGGCCTTGATGTAGGAGTACTTCGGCTGCGCGAGGCAGTGGTAGGCCTGGGAGAGGTAGGTGGCCTGGGTCTGCTCGGTGACGCCGGCGAGCTTCTTGCCCGCCCACAGGCCGGTCGAGCATTCGGCGCTCGTCGAGGACCAGCCGATCTCGGTCATGTAGATCGGCTTCGATCCGTCGCCGTTGGCGGCCATCAGCGCGTGGGTGCCGGTGAAGCCGAGGAAGAAGTATCGGTTGATGACCGTCGTGTCGCGGTTGTACTCGTAGATGTAGGGCGAGGTCACGTTGCAGGCCGTGTCGGTATGGATCGCGTCGGCGTCGAAGTAGTTGCGGATGCCCTCCGAGTAGAGCTGGCTCAGCATCTCGGGGCTGTTGGCGCCGAGGATCACCGTGGCCTTCGGATCGACCGACTTGATCGCCGGATACGCAGACTTGACGAGGTCGGCGTACTGGCTGACGCTCCCCGACCACCAGTTCGGTGAGGACTCTTCGTTCCAGATCTCCCAGGCCGTGACGCGGTTGTGGAACTGCGTGACGAGCTGCTGGAGGAACCAGGCGAAGTCGGCGTCGTTCTGCGGCGGCGCGGCCGTCGAGGACGAGCCGCTCGCCCAGGGTGGAGTGAGGACGACGTCGACGTCGATCTTGGTGCCGCGCGGCAGTGCGCGGAAGAAGCGCTTGTAGAGGCCCATCCAGTCCGGGGCGAGCGTGCCGCGCTGGGGCTCTACGAAGTTCCAGTCGAGGAAGACGCGGACCCAGGCCGGCTTGCTCGCGCGGATCGCGGCGAGCGCCTTGGGCGAGGAGAACGCCGTCTGGTTCGTGACGTTGACGCCGACCTGTGCCGCCGTCGCGACCGTAACCGAGGCGCATGCAATCGCACCGGCTGCGAGCGCGAGCGCGGCGATCAACGGCAACCGGCGACGGACTCGGCAACCCATGCCTTCTCCATCGGCAGCGTTCCTCATCGCGTCCACCCGCCTAGGCGGACGTCCGAGTCCGGCGGCATCGCGCCAGGATAACCAGACGCCTTCGACGAGCGCGCTCAGGCGGCCGTATGAGCCAGCTTTGCGCCTTCGATCAGCGCAAATACCGCTTTTTCATCCCCATCCCTCAGCAAATCGATCGGATCGGGATCGCCGCCAACGATCGATTCGAAGAAGTCCCGGCGGTCCTGGAAGGTCGGCAGAGTCGCCTTCGCCCAGCCGCGCGCGTCGTTGAGAATCACCGCCAGGCGGGCATATTCCTCGCCGAAGAGCTCGCCGATCTCGCGTTTCATACGCTTGGCCAGAGCGGGGGACGCGCCAGCGGTCGAGACTGCGATCGCCAGCGGTCCGCTGCGCACGATCGCCGGCAGGATGAAGTTGCAAAGCGGCGGGACGTCGACGACGTTGACCAGCATCGCGCGCTCCTCGGCCTGCTCGTGGACGGCGATGTTGACCTCGCTGTCGTTCGTCGCGGCGATCACGAGGAAGGCGCGCTCGAGGTCGTCGGCTCCGCCGTAGGGCCGCCGCTCCCAGGCGATCGAGCCCTCGCTCGCGAGCCGCTCGAGCTCCGCGTGGGCGTCGGGGGCGATCAGCGTGACCGACGCGTCGCAGGTCAGCAGTCCCTCGACCTTCTCGAGGCCGACGTCACCACCGCCGACGACCAGGCAGCGCCGGCCGCTCAGGCGCAGGCAGGCGATGTAGAACGGCACGGCGAGCATGTCGCGCACGCAGGACTGGTCGCAGATGCCGCGGCGGTACTGGCAGACGCACTCCTTGCCGGCGTAAGCCTGGGCGGGCACGCTCAAAGCTTAGAAGGCCGCGTGAGGCGGCCACCCCGGCGAGCCTCAAGACACGCGGCGCGCCCAGCCCGCTACGCAGCAGCGCATCGCGACCGGCTCCTAGTGCGCCTGTGGCGGAACGAGGACGGAGTAGACGCTCGGCGCGGCGGTGCACGTCGATGGCAGGTCGAGCGCTTGCTCGAGCAGGCTGCTGACGACGTCGGGACCCGCAAGCTCGCCGAGGTCCTCCGAGGCGAACGTGGCTTCGCTGAGTGCGGTCTCAAGCTGCAGCTGCCTCCCGCTCTTCAGAAAGCGCCTGAGGGCGATCGCTCCCAAGTGCAGCGCGGAGCTCGCTGCGGC
>DATGHN010000219.1:0-6151 GCA_035308005.1 Solirubrobacteraceae bacterium | reverse complement strand
CCCTCAAGCTCGAGACGCTCCAGCGGACCGGTTCCTTCAAGGTCCGCGGCGCCGCTTCGGCGCTGAGCGCGGGCCACCTCGCGGGCGCGCGCTCGGTGATCGCCGCCTCGACGGGCAACCACGGCCTGGCCGTCGCGCACGTCGCTCGCGAGCTCGGGATGTCCTGCCGCGTATTCGTGCCGTCGTCGGCCTCGGGCTTCAAGCTGGCGCGCCTGCGCGGCGCCGGCGTCGAGCTCGTCGAGGTGGCGGGAGACCCGGTTCGCGCGGAGCTCGCCGCGCGCGAGGAGGCCGCCGCCGGCGGTGCGCTGTTCGTCTCGCCCTACAACGACCCGCTCGTCGTGCTCGGGCAGGCAAGCATCGGCCTCGAACTGATCGAGCAGTTCGAGGAGGAGCCGGCCGCGCTGTTCGTCCCGGTCGGCGGCGGCGGGCTGATCTCGGGCATCGCCCTCGCCGTGCGCGCGCGCTGGCCGCGCACGCGGATCGTCGGCTGCGTGCCGGCGGCCTCGCCGGCGATGGCCGACGCCGTCGCCGCGGGCGGGCGGGTGGTTCCCTCGCGCCTCGAGCAGACGCTCTCCGATGCCACGGCCGGCGGCATCGAGGAGGATTCGATCACCGTCGCGATCGCGACCGCGCTGGTCGATGCATGGGTCCAGGTCAGCGAAGCGGAGATCGCCGCGGCGATGCGCACGGCGCTGCTCGAGTACCACGTGGCGGCCGAGGGGGCGTCGGGCCTGGCCTTGGCCGGGGCGCTTCGCCAAGGCGCGGGCGAGGGACCGCGGGTCGCCGTCCTCAGCGGCGCCAACGCCGGGGCGACAGCGCTCGAGGCCGTCCTGCACGTCTGACGCGCGGGCTTGTCGCCCGCAGGGCCGATCGTCGATCATGTAGGGATGGCATCGGTGGAGGGGGTCGCAGTCGTCGCTCGCATGCTGCCGGGGAGGCTCTGGCGTCGCGTCGGGCACCGCGCCGACGGCCGCGCGCCGATCTGGATCGAGCTCGGCGTGATCGCCTGGCTGTTCTGGCTCTACGACGTCATCAACAACACCGCGCCGCTTCGCCTGGCGCTCGCGCGTCGTAACGCCGTCGGCCTGCTGAGCTTCGAGCACACCCTCGGGCTCGATTTCGAACGCAGCCTCAACCACTGGCTGACGGGCCACATGACGCTCGGCTCGATCGCCTCCTACTACTACTTCTTCGCCCATGGCGGGGTGACGATCGCCGTCCTCGTTCTTCTGTGGTGGCGCAATGCCCCGCTCTACCGCCGCCTTCGCACGCGGCTCGTGCTCGTCAACCTGATCGCCTTCGTCGTCTTCTGGCGCTACCCGCTCGCGCCGCCGCGGATGTTTCCCGGGCGCGGTTTCGTCGACGTGATCGGTAACTCGCACTCGCTCGTCTCCTGGAGCAGCGGCGCCCTGGTCGATGACGCCGACCAGCTTGCGGCGATGCCGTCGCTGCACATCGCCTGGGCGATCTGGAGCGCGATCGGGCTCTGGCAGCTCTTCCGCCAGCGCTGGATCACGGTTGTGGCCGTCCTCTATCCACTGACGACGGCCTTCGTCGTGCTCTCGACCGGCAACCACTACGTGCTCGACGTTGTCGCGGGCGCCGCTACGATTTGCCTCGCATTTGCTCTGCAGAGCGCAATCGACCGCCTTTGCGCGCGGGCGATCGCCGGGCGCCGCGCGGCACTCGCCGCCGCGAGCGCGCCGGCCGAGCTTGACCCCGTTGCGCTCGGCCTGACGCAGGCGACGAGCGACTTTGAAACAGCGCCGCCGCCGGCCATCGAGCCGCGGCGCAGCCCCGGCCGCTTCGCCCACCCGCTTCGCACCAGCAGTGGCCAGGAGGGTGCCTCCGAGGTCGGCGAGCACACCCCCGGCGGCGTCGGCGAGCCGGCTACGCCCTAGACGATCGCCTCGGGCCCGGCGAAGCGCTGCGCGGTGTCGCCGAGGATCTGGCGCATCGCCGCGGCCGCGGCGGTCAGGCGCGTCCCTTCGGGCGTCGCGGCGATCACCTCGCGGACGGGGTTGCGCGGCGAGAGGGCGCGGATCGCGATGTCGTCGCGACTGCCCGACAGCGCGAGCTTGGGGATCAGCGACACCCCGACGCCGGCGGCGACGAGGCCCTGCACGGTCTGGTAGTCGTCGCTCTCAAACGACACGATCGGCTCAAAGCCCGCGGCGTGGCAGGAGCGCACGACGTGGCGCGCGCAGGCGCTCGCGGCCGAGGTCTGGATCCAGGCCTCGGTGCGGAGATCCTCGAGGCGCAGCGCCGGGCGCTGCGCGAGCGCGTGATCGGCCGGCAGGGCGAGGAACATCGGGTCCTCGAACAGCGACAGCCGCGAGAGCTCGGGGCCCAGCGACTCGCTTGTGCCCTCGAACTCGAACAGCAGCGCGAGGTCGAACTCGCCGGCCGAGAGGCGCGGCGCGATGTCCTCCGGCTCGCCCTCGGCGAGCGTCAGCTCGACCTCGGGGTGCTGGGCGCGGAAGATCGCGATCGCGAGTGGCATCAGCGTCGCGCCGGCGGTCGGGAACGAGGCCATTCGCAGCTGGCCGCCGCGCAGCCCGGCGATCGCGGCCATCTCAGCCTCCGCGGCGTGAAGGCGGGCGAGGATTCCCTCGGCGTATTCGAGCAGCACCTGGCCCGCCGGCGTCAGGCGCACGCCGCGCGGCAGGCGCTCGAGCAGCGTGACCCCCGTCTCGCTCTCAAGCGCGGCGATCTGCTGTGAGACAGCGGACTGGGTGTAGGACAGCGCGTCGGCCGCGGCGGAGAAGGATCCGCGACTCGCGACCTCGCTGAGAATTCGAAGGCGGTTGACGTTCAGCATTAGCTCAGCTTATATCGTGCATCACTAACTTTACTTGAAGTAATAACTCGCGAGGCCGATACTAACCGCAGATAACCACTATCGCGGCCTTGGCGACGACCGCCGTCGCGCCGACCGAGGCCGTCGAACGAACTTCGAAGAGGAATGGCTATGCAAACCCACGTGATCATCTCCTACGACGGAACCGACAACGACACCGACGCCCTCGCGCTCGGCCGCGTTTTCGGCGATGCGGGCGCGCGCGTCTCGCTCGCCTACGTGCGTCACGCCACCGAGGCCGACCCGGCCGCCGAGGCCGCCGCGCAGGCTCACGCCGAGGAGCTCCTCGAGCGCGGCGCCCAGTGGCTCGGCCATCCCGAGGTCTCCCGCCACGTCGTCCTCAGCGGCTCGACCGGCGAGGGACTCGGCGTGCTCGCGCAAAGCGAGAACGCCGACCTGATCGTCTTCGGCTCCGACTGGCACACGACCCCCGGTCACGTTCAGCCCGGCCGCTCGGCCGCGCGGCTGCTCGAGGGCGGCCCGGTCTCCGTCGCGATCGCCAGCGCCGGTCTGCGCGAGCAGCCGCAGCGCGCCCTGAGCACCGTCGCGCTCGGCGGCGGCGAGGTCGACGAGGCCGCTCGCGCGACCGCCGAGGGGCTCGCGGCCCGCAGCGACGCCCCGCTGGCGCTGCCCTCGAAGGAGGGCCTCGACCTGCTCGTCATCGGCTCGCGTCCGGGCACGCCCGAGGGCCACGTCAGCCTGTCGGCCGCCAACTCCTACGTCGTCGAGACCGCGACGTCGAGTGTCCTGATCGTCGCCCGCGGCGTCGTCTTCGACGCCGAGCGCTCGGCGCGCAGCGCCACGAGCGAGACGCACGCGCTATAGCGCACGCGAAGTTTTGAGAGAACCGGAGAGCGCCGCCCGATCGGGCGGCGCTTTTTCGTTGGCATAATCGGCGCCATCGACGCCGAGCTGCTCAATCTCGCGCAGCCCACCGAGGTGCGCACCTTCCCGAAGGGCCGCTTCGAGCTCTATCGCGTCGGCCCGGCGACGATCGGCCGCGCCACCTACGAGCCGGGCTGGCGGTGGTCCGAGCACGTCGGGGCCGCGAGCGGCGAGCGCCTCTGTCAGGTCGAACACGTCGGCCTCGTCCAGAGCGGCAGCGCCGTCGCGGCGATGGCGGACGGCACTGAGATCGTGATGCGCGCCGGCGATCTCTTCTACATCCCGCCCGGCCACGACAGCTGGGTGCTGGGCGATGAGCCTTACGTCTCGCTGCACATCCTCGGCGGCGAGGACTACGCCGCCTAGGAGCCTCCACGGCCCGCGCTTTCGGCGCTAGAGTGCGCGTCGCGATGGCCCTGCACCCCGACGCCGTTGCCTTCAACCGCTCGCTTGTGGAGAGCGGCCGCCCGCACATCTGGGAGGTCAGCCCGCAGGAGACTCGGCAGGGGAGCTCGGCGATCGCCGAGTTGATCGGCGCCGGTCCCGACGTCGAGGACGTCACCGAGCTCGCGATCGAGGTCGGCGACGGCGCATCGATCGCCGGCCGCCGCTATCGCCCGGCGGGCGCGCTCGGGACGATCGTCTGGCTGCACGGCGGCGGCTGGGTGATCGACGGAATCGCCGTCAGCGACGCGATGTGCCGAATCCTCGCCGACACCTCGCGGGCGACGGTGATCAGCGTCGACTACCGCGTCGCCCCCGAGCATCCGTTTCCCGTCCCGCTCGATGACTGCTGGGACTCGCTGCGGTGGGTCGCCGAGCACGACGACGGGCCGCTGGTCATCGGCGGCGACAGCGCCGGCGGGAACATGGCGGCGGTCTGCGCCGTGCGCGCCCGCGACCGCGGCGGGCCGGCGCTCGCGGCGCAAGTGCTCGTCTACCCCGTCGTCGACACCGATACGACCACGACCTCCTACCTCACCCACGGCGCCGACGAGACCCTGATGCTCGGAGCGCGCGAGATGGAGTGGTTCATCGGCCACTACCTGCCAAACGCCGCCGACCGCGTTCACCCGGAGGCGGCGCCGCTGCGGGCAAGCGACCTCTCGCGACTGCCGCCGGCGATCGTCGTGATCGCCGAATACGACCCGCTCCGCGACGAGGGTGTGAGCTACGCCGAGGCGCTCGCCGCCGCGGGCGTCGAGGTCGCCGTGCACCGTTACGACGACCAGCCGCACGGATTCTTCTCCTTCGTCAACGCGTTCCAGACCGGCAACCGCGCGGTCGAGCGCGTCGGCGCGGAGCTGCGCGAGATGATCGCCGCGCAGCCCGCCGCGGACTCCGTCTCCTAAAGGAGGCCCTCGGGCAGAAACGCGCCGACGACCCAGTTGGGCTCGTCGACGACCTCGTGGATGCGCAGGTCGACGGCGACGCTCGCCAGCGCGTAGGCGAGCTGCGGCTCGAGACCGTGGCTGCGCCCGAGGTGCTCGACGGTCGCGCGGATCGCGTCACGCGCCGCTTCGAGCAGGTCGGGCCCGACGCCGGTGCAGACGTGGAAGGCGCTCAACGGCGGCGCCGAGGCCTTCGGCAGCGCGTATTGCGGCGCGAGGATCGGCATGTCGCGGCGCACGCTGAGGCGCACGACGACATCCATCGCCGCCTCGACGGCCGTGCCGCAGACCTCGCCGTCGCCCTGGGCGGCGTGGGTGTCGCCGAGTGAGAACAGCGCTCCCTCGACGCCGATCGGCAGATACAGCGTGGCGCCGGCTCCGAGGTGCTTGATGTCGAGGTTGCCGCCCCAGCGGCGCGGCGGGATCACAGAATGGGCGCCCGCTTCAGCCGGCGCCACGCCGAGGTTGCCTGAGAAAGGTCGCAGCGGCAGCCGCGCGCGGTCGGCGAAGCGGATCTCGTTGCGCTGCGCGTCGATCTCAGAAATCGCCAGCCAGGCGTCCGGGAAGTCTGCCGCAAGCAGGCCGAAGCCGGGAATGATCGCCGTCCACGCCCAGTCTGGCGGGCGGAATTCGAGCAATTCGACGGCGAGGGTGTCGCCCGGCCGCGCTCCCTTGACGAAGACCGGGCCGCTGACGGGATTGACGCGATCGAAGTCCATCCCGGCGACGTCGGCCGGTGTCGAGTGCCGCGTCAGCTGCCCGTCTGAGGCGTCGCGCGCATGTAGCTCGACGACGTCGCCGTCGGCCACCTCGAGCGCGGGCTCGATCGAGTTGTCCCAGACGGCGTTGTAGGCGTCGGGGCGCAGCTCATGGATCGAGTGGCCGCCGCTCATCGGCACCGAGCCTATCGCCGCGGCGCGCGTTTGGGGAGGGTCGCAGCCGGGGTAATGACGGCGCCAACCGAGGCGAACTTGGACCAGGCCAGATGAGCGAGGACAGCCGGCGTCGATGCGCA
>DATGHN010000218.1:0-6986 GCA_035308005.1 Solirubrobacteraceae bacterium | reverse complement strand
CATCGACCGTGCAGCTGGCCGTTGTGCCGGGGCAATTGACCCAGGGGCTCGTGTCGGACACGGTCGTGGTGCCGTTGCCGCTGTTTGCCGCGGTCACGCTCGTCGTCGCGTCGAATGTGGCCGTCTCGATGTCGGCGGCTGCCTCGGCCGTGAACTCGCAGACGCTTGGCGTCGTGTTGGTCTGCGTCGAGCAGAGGCCGGTCGAGTAGCCCGTGAAGTTGGCGCTGTTGGCGGCGGTCGCGGTCACGGTGATCGCGTCGCCCTGACCGACTGCGCACGTCACGGTCGTCTTCGAGGTACTCGTCAAGCAGTGGTCAGCCGAGTTTGGGCTGTCGCTGAGCGAGGCGGTGCCCGGCCCCGTCGCGGTGAGCGTCACGGTGTCGACGATCTGCGTGAAGGCGGCGCTGTCGGTCTCGTCCTTGCTCGCCATGAAGGCGCACGTTGCCGTCGTCGCTCCGTCGCACGACCCGCCACTCCAGCTCGAGAAGTTGTAGTTCGCGTTCGGCGTGGCGGTGATGCTGATCGAGTCGCCTTCCCCGACGGAGCAGGACGCCGAGCTACAGCTCGTGTGCGCCGTGGTGTCGTCGACCGCCACGCTGCCGTTGGCGGGCGTGCCGATCGTGATCACGACCGGGTTCTGCGTGTACACGGCCGGGTCGTCCTCGGATCCGACGGCGGTGAAGTGGCAGGTCGCGGTCTGGCCCGCGCACTGGCCGCCCGGCCCCCACGACGCGAAGGTCCAGTCGGTGCTGTTGTTGGCAGTCAGTGTGACCAGGTCGCCCTCGGTGACCGTGCAAGTCGTCGTGCAGTCGCCGTCTGGCGTCCCGGCGTCGGTGGCGGTGATCGATGTCCCGGTTGCGTTGGCTGGCGAGACGCCGGTTGTGATCGTGTCGGGCTCGCCGATCGCCGCGGCGCGGGCGAAGGCCTCGGGTGAGGCGCGAAAGCGCCGGAGCGGCGCCGGCTTGCCAGTCGATTCGGCGGGGCTCGACGGCGGCTGCGCATGCTTTCGGAGAACCGCGGCGACATCGATGCGCGGCCGCGGTGCCGCGGTGTCTGAAGCGCGGTGGCGTGCCGGCCGCGCGCTTGCCGCGGGCGCCGGGATGGACGTCACCGGCTGGGCGGACGAAAGCACCCGCTGGACGCTCGCCGCGCCACGGGGGGTCGCCCCCTGCGGCGCGAGCGTCACAGTAAGCAGGCTCGCGCCCCCGAGGGTTGCGAGAGCGCCGAGCGTCAGGGCAGCGCGCCGAGGCCTTCGCCTTGGCGGGCGACGGCGCGCGAAGACTGGCCCGGACGCAGGCACGAGCTAACTATGGCGGACAGTTCCGGGTCGCGTCCAGGAACGCCTACCCGGTGGGGGTGGGGTTTCCCACCCGTACATCCGTCTAGGTTCGTCCAACGCGTGATCCCAATTCGTGCTCGTAGGGAAAGACACTTCAGACGAGCATGACCGAACAGGCGATCAACACATCAGAAGGCGTCGAATCCGTCGCCGCGGAGGTGCTGCGGGACCTCTACTGGGCATTCGCCGGCGAGCCGCCGCGCGCGCTTCGCGCCTACCGCGAGGACGACGCCCTGCTTTTGCTGCTGCGCTTCGACGCCCGCAGCGACGCGGAACCGGAGGTCGCCTTCATGGCGCTACCGTCAATGGTCGCCGAGGCGGTCGCCCACCGCACCGGCAAGGTGCTTGTTCCGCGCGACGCGAGCGTCTGCGCTTCGAGCGGCCTGGCCGTCCTCGGCTTCACACTGCTTGGCGCCGGGAACGGCGCGCTTCGCCCGCTGACCGGCGAGGAGTTCGCGGAGGCTCCACCGCTGCACCGGCCGGCGCTTCGCGTCGCCGCTTAGCGAGCGCCGATGTGGCGCGCGAGCAGGTCGCGGAACTCGGTCTCCGCGTCGGCCGTCGCAAAGGCCCGGCGCGGTACGAATGTGCAGGCGCGCTTGGCCCCCCGCAGCACGTAGAGGTCGCCGGTCGAGCTCCAGCGACTCCAGTGGCGCCATTCGAAGCTCCCCTGACCGGTGGCGTTGGCGGCCGTGACGCCGTCGTCTGAGAAGCTCAGCATCTGCTCTGAGCCGGACTCCGCCATTCGCCGTGACCCGAGCTGCGGAAGGATCAGGACCAGGACGACCCAGTAGGCGAGTTCGGCTGCGCCGACGAGCAGGACGACGAGCTTCCCGCTCGCGATCCCACCCGCAAGCAGCGCCGCGCCGAACACGAGCATCAGGACCGCGGCGCGGCTTCGCGAGGCGACATAGACCATCGCGCGCTGGTTCTCGGCCTTCGAGAAGGTGAAGCGAACGGTGACCACGCGCGGAAGTGTAGAAGCGGACCGTCAGGCGATCGCGTCGGTGCACGGAAGGTGACGTAATGGAGTCGCGGGAGTCGAGCGGACCGCCCCTGGCTGTAGGGTCGGCCCGGCGCGCCGACGCTCGCTCGATGACAAGACCCCGCCTGCATCAGACCGCCCTCGGGGGCGTCCTCGCCGCCTCGGCCGTCCTCGAGCTCAACCGACTCGGCCAGAACAGCTGGGGCAACACCTACTACTCGGCGGCCGTGAAGTCGATGCTCGGCTCGCTGCACAACCTGCTGTTCGTGTCCTCGGATCCGGGTGGCCTCGTGAGCATCGACAAGCCCCCGCTAGGCGTCTGGCTGCAGACGCTGAGCGCGGCGATCTTCGGTTTTCACCCGCTCAGCCTGCTCGTCCCCGAGGCCCTCTGCGCGATCGCCACGGTCGCTGTGATCTACGTGATCGTCGCCCCTCGCTTCGGCGTCTGGCCGGGCGTCCTCGCGGCGGCGACGATGGCGACGTTCCCGTCCTTCGTCGCTTCAGCCCGCGACAACAACGTCGACGCGCTGCTGATCCTGTTCCTCTCGCTCGCCTGCCTGACCGGCCTGCTCGCCGCCGAGCGCGGCTCGTGGCGCTGGCTCGCCGCGACGGCGGTGCTCGTCGGACTGGGCTTCAACACCAAGACGCTCGCCGCCTACCTCGTCGTCCCCGGGCTTGCCGTGGCCTGGCTCGTCTGCGCCCCCAGACCGATGGCGGCGCGCGCGAAGCTGCTCGTCGCCGCCGGCGTGGTGCTCGCCGTCGTGTCGCTCTCCTGGATGGTCGTTGTCGAGGCGACGCCACAGTCCGATCGCCCGTTTGTCGGAAGCACGACCGACGACTCGGAGTTCTCGCTGTTCTTCCTGCACAACGGCTTCGGTCGTGTTCTCGGCGAGCGCAACGCGCCCTCTCCGAACGTCGTCATCACGCCCGCGCCGGGCAGCCTGCGTCATGGCGGCGGCATCGCATCGACCGGTGCTCCGGGCCTGCTGCGCCTGTTCAAGATCTCAGACGGCGGACAGGGTGCCTGGCTGCTCCCGCTCGCCGCCCTCGGACTGCTCGGTATCGCGCTCGAGCTGCGGCGGCGAAAGCGCAGCGGCAACCCGCGCCTGGCGCTGCTGTTCGTGATGGGCGGATGGTTCGCGCTCGAGGTGCTGGTCCTGAGCTTCTCCTCGGGGATCGTGCACCCCTACTACGTGTCGGCACTCGGGCCCGGAACCGCCGCGATGGTGGGAGCCGGGGCGGCGTCGATGACGGGCCTTACGAAGCGAGCGCGCGGCTACGTCCTGCTTCCCGCAATTGGTCTGATCGGGAGCCTTGTGGTTACGCTTGTGCTGTTGCGGCGCGAGCATGACTGGCTTCACTGGATGTGGCCTGTCCTGATCGCCTTCGTGGTCGTCGCGATCGTGATGATGGCCTGGCAGCCGCGGATTTCGGCGGCGGCGATCGCAGTCGCGACGGCTGTGCTGCTGGTCCCCGTCGCGCTTTACTCCGCGAGCACCTGGGAGGTACCGGTCAACGGGACCTTCCCTTCGGCAGGCCCCTACATCGAGGATGACACCGAGAGCCTCGGCATCCCGCTCGATCAGGTCCCGATCTACCGCCAACTGCTGGCCTACGTCCATCGCCGCCAGCCGCCGAGTCGCTGGGACCTCTTCACGCAGGGCGCCACCACGGCCGCACCGCTGACGCTGCTCGGCGGTCGCGTCGCGGCGCTCGGCGGCTACGGGACGATCGACCCCGTCGTTGACCCCGCGCATCTGGCGCAGCTCGTCGCCGACCACGAGGTCAAGTTCATCGCGCTCGGCGGCGGGTATGCGACGCGCGGGGGCAACGCCGCATCGACCGCCGTGGCGGCCGCGTGTCTGCCGATTCCCGCCTCCCACTGGCGAAATCCGCAGAACATCGGTACCCCCGGACATCCGCTGTACATCTACCCGCACGGCGGCTGGAATCTGCAGCTCTACGACTGCGCCGGGAGAACCGCCGAACTCGCGCTCCAGCACTGAACTGCCGATGCAAGCCGTGCGTCGCAGTTCGCGGCCGCGGGACACTAAGATCATTCGCCGTTATGGACGCGGGGTGGCATAGGAGAAGCAAGGCGGGTGCGCTCGGCGGAGCGCTCGGCACGACGCTGCTCGCGGCCGCCGCCGCTGTCCTCGTCGCAAGCGCGACCGGCGGCCTTGGACCGCGCAGCGCCGACGCGGCCACCACGACCGGGGTGCCCGCCTCGGCGCCCGTCGCCGCGGCCCAGTCCCACTCCCCGTCGATCATCACGGTTGTGCTGAAGCGCCGCCTCGGCCGCACCGAGCTCACGCACCTCCCAACCGCCGTCGCCATCGCCACGCGCGGCATCGCGATCAGGCTGAACGGCAAGCCGGCTGCCTCTACGGCGCGGCCGACGCTGTCGCCCGCAACCGCTGGAACCTGGACCGACGTCGGCAACTACGAGTTCTTCCGCCCGGCCTCGACGCTCGAGCCGTGCACGAGCTACACGATGCGCATTCCGGCCGGCACGCTCGCCAAGGACCACCGCGCGCTCGGTAAGAGCCGGACGATCAGCTTCGGGGTGGCCTGCCCGGGAACGATGGCGGTGCAGGAAGCGCTCGCGCGCCTCGGATACCTGCCCTACACGCTGCACGGCTTCGTCGGCGCCTCCGATACCGGCCCGATCAGCCGCGCGCAGGCAGCCCACAACGCCTACGAGCTTCCGCACGGCATCCTGCGCGCCAACGTCGCCGGCGCTCCGCCGCTGACGATGGGCACCCTCGACCCGGCAACGACGGGCGCGATCGAGGTTTTCGAGGGCAATCACAACCTGCCCGTCTCGACGACGATCACCAAACAGTTCTGGACCGATCTGATCGCCGATGAGACGCTCGCCAAGCGCGATCCCCACCCCTACACCTGGGTCACGGTCACCGAGACGCTCCCCGAGACCCTCGAGGTCCACGAGAACGGCCGCGTCGCACTCACCAGCCCGACCAACACCGGCGTCCCCGGCGCGGCGACCCAGCAGGGCATCTTCCCGATCTACGTGCGCTACGTCGCGACGACGATGATCGGCACCAACGTAGACGGCAGCCACTACGACGATCCGGGCGTGCCCTGGGTCAACTACTTTAACGGCGGCGACGCGGTGCACGGCTATCCGCGCCCCGGCTACGGCTACCCGCAGTCAAACGGCTGCGTCGAGCTCCCGATCACGACGGCGCAGAGCGTGTACGGGATGCTGCAGGTCGGCGACCTCGTGATCGTGGAGTGATGTGTCGGCCCTTGGTGGGCCGACACATCACTCCACTCGGTGGCAGGGCGTTTTGCGGGGTGCCGCACCAAGCGGCTCGCTGGCATTAGGCCCGCTGCGGGCCGCTCTCCTGCCAGCGGGGTTTTGGCTGGTTGCGCGTTGTGAACCAGCCGGAGGTGCGGGCCCCGCGGGGCGGCCGGTTTAGCTCAACAGAACGGAGGTGGCCGCGGACTCGCAGCGCTCGCTGCTGCGGTCCGCGGCCACCGGCGTCCTCAGGCCGGTGCGGCCGGTGATGTGCCGGCCGGCGCCGGCTGAAGCGGGACGGAGCCGAAGCTGCCGAGCGACGCCACGTCCGCGGGGTAGACCTCGTGGCCGTGGATCGCGTGGTCGCCGATCTCGAGCTCGGCGTCCGGGTGGCGGAGCGACACGAACACCCCGACGAGCTTCAACAGGATGAACGTCGCGATCGCGTTGAAGACGATCACCCACAGAGCGGTCTCCGCCTGCCAGCGCAGCAGCGTGCCGTCGCTGCCCGTGCCGGAGAAGAAGAGCCCCGCGAGGTTCGTGGCGCCGTGATAGATGCTCATGTTCGGATCAGAGAGCAGGCCGACCATCAGGCCGCCCACGAGCCCGGCGATTCCGTGGGTGTAGACCACGCCGAGCGTGTCGTCGACCTTTCGGAACAGCCAGGTGCGACTCAGGTAGCGGATCGACATCCAGACGACCGTCGTCGCGACGACGCCGATGATGATCGCCCCGTAGCCGTTGACGTAGCCGGCCGCGGGAGTGATGCCGACGAGGCCCGTGATCATGCCGTTGACCGTGCCGATGATCGTCGGCTTCTCCTTGAAGATCAGATCCCAGGCGATCCAGGCCAGCATCGCGACAGCGGTGCAGAGGTTCGTGTTGACGATCGCCGCCGAGGCGCTGGCGCCCGCGAAGTAGGGGTCGCCGCCGTTGAAGCCGTTCCAGCCGAGCCACAGCAGACCCGCTCCCATCGCGACCATCAGCAGGTTGTTGGGCGCGTCGACCTCGCGATCGCGGCGCAGGCGCGGACCGATCACGGCTGCTGCCACGAAGCCCGAGACGCCGGCCGAGAGGTGGATCACATAGCCGCCCGAGTAGTCGAGCGCGCCGTGCGCGCCGAAATAGCCGCCGCCCCAGATCAGGAAGGCGTCGATCGCGTAGACGAACGTGATCCACAGCAGGCAGAACGGGATCCAGGCCTTGAAGTTGATGCGCCCGAGGACGCTGCCGAGCATCAGCAGCGGCGTGATCCCCGCGAAGACGAACTGGAAGTAGAAGAGCGAGGCCTCGGGGAAATGCAGCTTTGGTATGAGGCCCACAAGCAGCGGTATCGCCGCCTGGTGCTGGAGTCCGACGTGGCCGAGGATGCTCTGCGGGTTCCCGACCATCGTGTCGAA
>DATGHN010000217.1:0-4196 GCA_035308005.1 Solirubrobacteraceae bacterium | reverse complement strand
AGGACCTGGTAGGCGGGGTTGATCTGAGCGCCGATCTGCTGGGCGACCCCGAGGATGATCCCGCCGACGAGGGTCCCCCAGAGCGAGCCGATGCCGCCGATCACCACCGCCTCGAAGGCGAAGATCAGGTTGTCGGGCCCGGCGTAGGGGAAGAACGTCGAGCGGATCGCCAGGAACATGCCGGCGATCGCGGCGATCGCGACGGCGATCGCCGTCGCCCACCCGTAGACGGCGCGCGAGTCGATCCCGACGAGCTCCGCGGTGTCCGGATCCTGCGCCGTGGCGCGCATCTGGCGGCCCGGCTGGGTGCGCGAGAGAAACCACTGCAGCGCGCCGAAGATCACGACCGCGACACCGAGCGTCAGCGCGCCGATCGTCGAGATCGACAGCTTGCTCGTGATCTGCCAGCTCGACGTCGCGATCGAGCCGGCGTTCGCCCCGAGCGAGCGCACGTCGGGCGAGAAGCCCTGCTCGAGGAGGTTTTGGATGACGATCGAGAGGCCGAACGTCGTCAGCAGCGGGACCAGCAGCCCCGAGCGCAGGCTGCGCTCGAGCATCGTCCGCTGCAGCACGTAGCCGAGCAGCAGCATCACCGGCAGGACCGGCAGGATCCCGATGAACGGCGAGACGTGCCAGTGCTCGAGCAACAGGAACACGAGGTAGGCGCCGAGCACGGCTATGTCGCCGTGGGCGAGGTTGATGATCCGCATCAGCCCGAACATCAGCGCCAGCCCGCAGGCGAGCAGCCCGTAGAAGCCGCCGAGCGTGATGCCCTGGACGATGTCGTTGATCCAGGTCACGCCGCCGCCTCGCGCGAAAGGCCGAAATAGGCGCCGGTGATCTGCTCGCGCGTGAGCTCCCCGCGGCGGCCTTCGAGAACGAAGCGCCCTTCGAGCATGCAGACGACGCGCTCGGCGACGTTCATCGCGCGCGTCAGGTCCTGCTCGACGAGGAGGATCGTCGCTCCCTGCGCGATCACCGTCGCAAGCGACTCATAGACCGCGTCGACGGCCAGCGGCGCGAGGCCGAGTGAGACCTCGTCGAGCAGGAGCAGCCGCGGGTTGGCGATCAGCGCGCGGCCAATCGCCGTCGCCTGCTGCTCACCGCCCGAGAGTGTCTTCGCGCGGCGCTCGCGCAGGCGCGCGAGCATCGGGAACGCCTCGAGCACGCGCTCGAGCGTCCAGTGACCGCCGCGGCGCCGCTGTACGCCGACAAGAAGGTTTTCCTCCACCGTCAAGTCGCCGAACAGCCGCCGCCCCTCGGGCACGAGCGAGATCCCGAGCCGCACGCAGTCATGGGCGCGAAGCCGCGTGATGTCGCGGCCGTCGAAGAGGATCCGCCCGCCGCTTGGCCGGTGCGCGCCGGCGATCGCCCGAAGCAGCGTGGTCTTGCCGGCGCCGTTGGCGCCGACGAGCGCGACCGTCTCGCCCTCCTCGATCGCGACGTCCACTCCGCGCACGGCCTCGAGCAGGCCGTGGCGCGCCTCTAGCCCCTCGACGCTCAGCAGGCTCACGCGGCCGCGCTTCCGAAATAGGCGTCGACGACGCGCGCGTCGCGCATCACCTCCTGCGGCTCGCCGTCGGCGATGATCTGCCCGAAGTCCATGCAGACCAGGCGCCCGACGACCTGGACGAGCACGTGCACGATGTGCTCGATCCAGACGATCGAGAGGCCGCTGTCGCGAAGCGCCTTGATCATCACGACGAGCTCCGCAGCCTCGGCATCGGTCAGCCCCGCGCCGATCTCATCCAGCAGCAGCACCACCGGATCGGTCGCGAGCGCCCGCGCGAGCTCGAGTCGCTTTCGGCCGAGCAGGCCGAGCGTGTCGGCGCGGCGATTGGCGACGTCCCTGAGCCGGCAGCGTTCGAGCACTTCGATGCAGCGCTCGTAGGCCGCGCGACGGCGCAGCCCGCCGCCGGTGCTCGCAGCGACGAAGCAGTTCTCAAACACCGTCATCGCGCCGAACGGCCGTGGCACCTGATGCGCGCGGCCGATCCCCATCCGCGAGCGAGCGCTTGCGCCGGAGCGCGTCACCGCACGTCCGCGGAAGCGGATCTCACCGCTCGAGGGCGCCATCGTGCCGGCAAGGACGCTCAACAGCGTCGTCTTGCCGGCCCCGTTGGGGCCGACGATGCCGATCGCCTCGCCGGCGGCGATCGCAAAGTCGACCCCGTCCAGGGCGGCCAGCGCCCCGAAGGTGCGGCGGACGCCGACCGCCTCCAGGACTGGCCCGGACTCCATGCGCTAATTCTGTCTGCTGGGGCTAGCTGTAGGGGACCAGCTTGCTCGCCACCGGGATCTTCGGGTCGTCCGCGTTCTCACAGATCACGAGGCTCAGGTTGAAGCGGCTCCCCTTCGCGGCCTTGCGCCACTGATTGCCGACGATCGGCGTGGCGACGATGTTGCCGACGGGATTCTTGGCACCCTTGGCTCCCCAGTTGAGGACGCCAACCGGCGTCTGGACCTGAAGCTTGCTGAGGGCGTTTGCGACAGCCGCCTTGTCCTTGGGGTTGCCCGAAGCCTTCAGCGCCGCTGCGGCGACGTCGAAGAGGGCGAGGCTCGCCCCAAGCTGCTGATTGGGATAGCGCCCCGTCTTCTTGGTGTAGCCGGCGCCGAGCGCCGCGCTCGAGATCCCCGTAAGCGATGAGTGGTAGGGCCACGTCGGGCCCCAATACTCGCCGCTCGCAAGGTTGTAGCCGAGCGAGCCGACGGCGTCGATCTGCGAGGCGAACAGGCCGGTCTTTGCGATCTGGGCGATCTTGACCTGCTTGGTGTAGCCCTGCTGAGCGGCCTGGCGCCAGAAGGTCGTGAAGTCCGGCGGGATCGGGAAGGTGTTGAAGATCTGGCAGTCCTGCTGCTTGAACTCGGTGATCTGCGGTGTGTAGTCGTTGGTCCCGTCCTGGTAGGCGCCGGGGTCGACAATCGTGTAGCCGGCACCCTTCAGCACCGGACCGAGCGCCCCGCGGATCGCGTTGCCGTCGTCGTCGTTGGGCCACATGACGCCGACCTTCTTGTTGGTCGGAATCTGCTTCCAGAGGCTCAGGTAGGCGGCCGCGAAGTCGGGCACGCCGAAGCTGAAGTGGTAGATCCACTTCAGCGCCGGTGAGGTCGGGTTGCCGGTCGGGCCGAGCTTGCCGCCGACGCCGAGCCACCACGCCTCCCATGGGACGACCGTGGAGACGCACGGAACGCCGGCCGCCTCCGCGGCGGTCGAGACCGGTACAACGACCTCAGGCGTGGAGGTGGCGAGCAACAGGTCGACGCCGCTTCCGGAGATCAGTTGCTGGGTCACCTGTGCCGCGGTCGAGGGCACCGATTGGGAGTCCTTGTCGATGATCTGCACGGCGTAGGTCTTCCCGCCGATCTTGAGACCCTTGGCGAATGCCGCCTTGGCGAGGCTGATCGCATAGGGGTCTGGCTCACCGAAGCCCGCCGCCGGGCCTGTCAGCGGGCTGACGTAGCCGATCTTGATCGTTGAAGCCGCCTCGTGGGCGAGCGGTCCGCGTGGGCGCGCCCATGCGGTGCTCGCGCCGGCACCGCCGAGGACCGCGCCGCCGAGGGCCGCCCCGCCGCGCTTGAGGAAATCACCGCGGCTCAGTCCGCCGCGTTCGGCGGGGGTCCGCTCGTCTGCCATGTCCGTCTCCTTCTCCCTCGATTTGCGAGCGCCCGGCGGGCGCCTCGCGATGCTATGTAGCGAAATCAGGTTAGTCAAGCGGAATAGTAAAAGAGCGCTCTTTTATGCTAGCCTCGCGCCGCATGGAGGCCGTCTCCCAGCAGCTCCAGCAGGCGATCGCCGACCGCGCGCTGCGCCCAGGCGACCGGATCGGCACCGAGGCCGAGCTGGCCACGTCGCTTGGCGTCAGCCGCCCGGCGATCCGCGAGGCGGTCCGCCTACTCGTCGGCGCAAACCAGGTGCGCGCGGCCCGCGGCCCCGGCGGCGGCGTCTTCGTCGCCCATACGCCCGACGGGAGCCTCGCGCAGACGATCAGCGAGGCGGTCGCCGCGATGCTCGCCACCGAAACGACCACGATCGGCGAGCTGACCGAGGTCCGCCTGCTGCTCGAGGTCCCGCTCGCGGCGCTGGCCGCGAGGCGCGCCAGCGAGGACCAGCTCGCACTGATGCGAGGCGATCGCCGCCGCGGAGGCCACGCCAGCGGACGACGGCGTCCAGCGCGAGACCGACATCCGCTTTCACC
>DATGHN010000216.1:0-8224 GCA_035308005.1 Solirubrobacteraceae bacterium | reverse complement strand
ACGTGGAGTTGATCAGCGGCTTCTTCCAGACCTCGCCGTTGCCGGACGCGGAGACCTCGACGCCCTGCGCTCCGGCCGGGTCCTGGTCGATCGCGATGACGCGCTTGTCGGAGACCGTCTTGTACGCCGCGGCGGTCATCTTGGTCATATCGTCGCTGATCATCAGCGGCGCGGCGAGGATCGCCCACATCGAGAACTGGGTCTGGAACTGGGCGGCGTTCATGCCCTGGTTGGGCCCGAGGTAGTCGGGGTCGTTCCAGTGTCCCGGGCCGGCCGCCTGCGGCTGGGTCGCGTCGGCGTCGAGGTTGCGAAGCACCGAGTTGAACGGGACGTTGCTCGGCACGCCGACGTCGGTGTCGGTGCGCCAGCTCTGCCCGTCGGAGGGGCCGAACGTGTAGGAGAAGAACACCGACTGCTGAAAGACGGGGAAGTTCGTGGCCGGGATCTTCTGCCCGGGCTGGAGGAAGTTGCAGATGTCGAGCAGCATCTGGCGGTGGCTCGAGTTGTTGAGGATCGCCGTATGTATGAGCGCGTAGGTCTGCGCCGGATCCAGCCCCTGCGAGGAGCCCCCGCACCAGTCGACCTTGACCGCGTCGACACCCCACGAGGCGAGCGTGTTCATGTCCTGCTGGTAGTGGCCGAAGGCGCCGCCCTTGACGCCGCAGCCTGTCGCCCCGGCGTCGGTGTAGACGCCGAGCTTGAAGCCATTCTGGTGCAGCACGCTCGCGAGCCATGCGATTCCGTGCGGCCACTGCGTGGCGCTGACGGCCATGTTGCCGGCGGCGTCGCGCTGCCCCTGCCACCAGCCCGCGTCAAGCCAGATCAGGCGGTAGCCGTGGGCCTCGAGGCCGCTTGACTTGAGCAGGCTCGCCTGCTGGAGGATCGTCGACTCGGGGAAGCCGCCCGCCAGCGCGAAGTAGGTGTCCCAGCCCATGTACGGCGTGGCGGCGAGGACCGCCGGCGCCGACTGGGCGCGCGCCAGCGTCGCGGCGCCCGGCGCCGCGAACGCGAGCGCCGCGCAGAGAGCGCTAGCGAGCGCGGCGCGGCGCATGCTTCGCCTGTGAGCCGAACGTCAGCCGGTCGGTCCGCAGCACCGCCGACAGCGTGCCGATCAGCGTTCCGCGGAGCGTGAAGTTCACCTTCAGCGAGCGGTGGCTTCGCAGCATCCGCTTCCCGTTCGCGTTCAGCGACACCGACAGCGTCTTCTTGGTGCCGGCCTTGATCGTCGACGTCGAAGAGCCGACTACGATCGCCTTCTTGCCGGAGCCGATCGTCAGCGTCAGCGTGAACTTGCAGCTGCTCGTCTGAAGCGCCGCGCACGTGACGGGCACGCTGACGGTGTTCGCCTTGCGCGTGTCCTTGCCGGCGGAGCTTTCGGTGATCTTCGAGGCCGCCTGCGACGGGATGCCGTCGAATCCGCTCTGCGCCGTGGCGCTGCCGCCGTCGCCGGCGATCGTGACCGCGCAGTTGAGGTGATGCGTCGCGTCGGCCGCCGCGATCAGGTAGGTCGCTCCGGTGGCTCCGGCGATCGCGTTGCTGTCGCGCTGCCACTGGTAGGCGATCGTGTCGCCCGCGGCGAGCGTCACGTTGGGCTTGCAGGTGAGTGTCTGGCCAACCGCCGGCGTGCCGCTCAGCGACGGGCTCGCCTTCAGCGGCGCAAGCGTCGTGAACGTACCGTCGGCGCCGACGGACGTGGCGACGCCGCTTGAGGCGGAGATGCGGAAGTGGTAGGCGGTTCCGGCGGCCAGGCCGGCCAGGGAGGCGACGACGGCCTGCGCGCCGCCGGTCGCACTCGGCGTGATCGTGCATGGCGCCGTCGAGCCGTAACTCGTGGTCGTGCCGTAGTCGAAGTGGCAGTCCCCGAGCGCCGCGTCGTTGGGATTGACCGTCGCCGCGAGCGACACGGTCGTCTGCGTCGGCGTGCCGGCCGTACCGGTCGTGACGGTAGGCGCCGCGAGCGTCGCGGCGAGGGCCTGGCCGCTGTTGTCGACCGCCACGCAGAGGCCGGCCGAGATGCACGAAACGCCGCTGACCACGTGGCCCGTGTCGATCGGCGAGGAAACCCAGTTCGGCGGTGCCCCGGCGGGCGTGTCGCTGCCAAGCGCGTTGCCGTTCTGATCGCCGAGGACGCAGACTCCGACGTCAGAGCACCCGACGGCGTTCAGGCGCACCGTGTCGGCGGCGGTGTTCGACCACGTTGGCGTCTGCGACGAAGCGTTGGCGCTCGCGTGCACGCTCCCGTCGGCGGCGGTGACAACGCACAGCGCCGTCGAGGTGCAGGAGACGGCGGTCAGCGCGGCGGATGAGATCGTCAGCGCGCTGCCCCAGCCGCCGGTGGCGGGGCTGGTCGAGACGAACACCTGGCCGATGTTGTCGACCGCCGCGCACAACGAAGCGGTTGGGCAGGAGACGGCCGTCAGATGGTTGGCTGAATCGATCGACGCGGTAACCCACGACGATGCGGTGCCGGGCGTCGTCGAGTAGCGCACGACGCCACCGTTGTCGACGGCGACGCAGAGACCGGCCGACGGGCAGGAGATCCCGTTTATCTGTGTCGTGCCGTCGACGCTCTCGGACGTCCAGGCGGCGCTGGTGCCCGGCGTGGCGCTCGAGAAGACGCTGCCGTGGTTGTCGGCCGCGAAGCACAATGAGGCCGAGGCGCAGGAGACCGACGTAAGCGAGTGTCCGGAGTCGACGGTCGGCGAGACCGCCGTCCAGGCGGCGGTGCTTGTCGGAGCCGTCGTGAAGACGACGTTTCCGGAGCTGTCGACGGCTACGCACAACCCGGTCGTCGGGCAGCTGACGGCGTTCAGGGAATGGCCCGCGTCGGCCGGCGCCGCCGAGCCCCAGCCGAGTGGGGCCGCGGCGTCCGCGGCGTCCGCGAACACAGCGCCTACGCACAGCGCTGCGACCGACACTGCGATCGCGTGGCGGGCAAGCCGTCGAGTCCCTGTCGTGTTGCGCGCGATCGTCGTGCCTCCGCGTCGGTGTACCCGAATCCCCCCGACCCCTAACCCGCGCCGCATCGCATCGGAGCGCTTGCGCCCGGCGGCCCCTCTTCGAGGGTAGAGCACGACGCGCCTGATCGCGCCTGGCGCAAGGTCTCGCCCGCTCATCATCCGCCGCGATCGGCGATGGCCGAACGTTCTAAGGCAGCGCCGCGCGTGGCCGAGTCGGCGGCTGGTCGGCAGCGCGGGTCGTCGCGAGTGTCCGGGGGCTCGGATGACGGCGCTGGATGTCGCAACCGGGGCCGGAGCGCCGCCGTTTGACATCGTGCGCGGGGTCTACGCCGAGCTGGCGGTGTGCGATCTGGACGCTTCAGAGGAGGTCTACGCCGGCTGCTCGGCTTCGCGGGCGAAGGGGCTCAGTGCTCGAGCTCCTTGGCCCAGGTCTCGTACTCGGCGGCACGGCCCGGCGGCAGCGGGTAGACGTCCTCGAGCGACTCGCCGGCGTGGATGCGCTCGAGCGCCCACGCCTCGCGCGACTCCTGCGCCAGCGCCTCGGCGGCGACCTCCTCGGCGAGGGCGGCGGGCAGGACGACGACTCCGTCGTCGTCGCCCACGATGACGTCGCCGGGCATCACGAGCGCCCCGCCACAGGCGATCGGCGTGTTGGACTCCAGCGGGAAGTGGACTCCGCCGAGCGCCGCCGGGTGATCGACGCAGCGATAGACGGGCAGCTCGAGTCCCGCCACGGTCGCCGAATCGCGCAGGCCGCCGTCGGTCACGACGCCCGCGCCGCCGCGCGTCATCACGCGCGTGGCCATGATGTCGCCGATCGTCCCGGCGCCGCGCTCGCCGCGCGCGTCGATCACGAGCACGTCGTCGGCCCGGACAGAGTCGACCGCCTGGCGCTGCGCGTTGGGCTTTGGGCCCGCGTCGCGGATGTCCTCGCGTAGCGGCACGTAGCGCAGCGTGAAGGCGTAGCCGAGCAGCCGCGTGCCGGGGCGCGTCGGACGCACGCCCGCGATCACGGGGTTTGAGATGCCGTGGCGCGCGAGGACGTATGTGAGCGTCGCCGTCGCGACGCGGCGCAGCGCCTCGCGCGCGTCGGCTGAGAGCTCGATCGAGCGATGCTCGGCCAGGCCGAGCGCCTGCGCGCGCGCGGCCACGGTCAGACGCGGCTGTGCGCCGAAGGCGCCGAGCGGCTCGGGCGACTCGGCGATGTGGCTGATGACCGATCCCGCGCCGTCGAGTTCGACTTCGACCTCATCGCCCGGCTGGACGACCGGCGCGCCGGCGGGCGTCCCGGTCAGGATCACATCGCCCGGCTCGAGCGTCACGAAGCGCGAGAGGTCGGCGATCAGGAAGCCGAAGTCGAAGATGAGGTTGTCGGAGCTGTCCTCCTGGACGATCTCGCCATTCACGCGCGTGCGGATCGTCAGCGGCCGCCCCTGCAGGGTTGCCGCCTCGACCGGTGTCCCGAGCGGCGTGTAGCCGTCCTGTCCCTTCGCCATCAGATTCGAGCCGCGGTCGGCCCAGCGCATGTCGGCGAGGCTGACGTCGTTGGCCGGCGCGAACCAACCGACATGCCCCGCGCCCTGCTCAGGGGTGATGTTGCGCGCGCGGCTGCCGACGATCACCGCGATCTCGCCCTCGACGCCGAGCATCTCGGTGCCCTGGGGGCGCACGATCGAGTCGCCGCTTCGCCCGATCGAGGACACCGGCTTCTGGAAGTAGGAGGGGACGGCCGGCAGGCGTCCGCGCTGCGCCGCACGGCCGCGGAAGTTGATGTGGACGGCGATGATCTTGCTCGGCGCGGGCGGGCTCACGCGCGGCGATCGTATAGCTTTGAACGCGTGGCGCCGCGGAGCGAACCGCCGTTCAGAGCAGACCACGTCGGAAGCCTCCTGCGTCCGCCCGAGCTGCTCGCCGCGCGCGCCGAGCACGCCGCCGGGCGGATCTCCGACGAGCAGCTGCGCGCCGTCGAGGACGACGCAGTGCGCTCCGCGATCGCGCTTCAGGAGGAGGTCGGCCTGCTCGCCGTCACCGACGGCGAGCTGCGCCGGGCCTCCTGGCACATGGACTTCATCTACGCCCTCGGCGGTATCGAGCCCTCGGACGAGATGGCCGTGCGGAGCACCTTCCACAACTCGGGGGGAACGCTCGAGTTCGCGCCGCCGATGGCCGTCGTTCGCTCTCCGATCACGCTCCAGCGGACGATCTTCGCCGAGGCCTTCGAGTTCCTGGCTGACGAGGTTTCGCCGGGCTCGACGCCCAAGCTGACGATCCCCTCGCCGAGCATGGTCCACTACCGCGGCGGTCGCTCCGCGGTGTCGGCGGAGACATATCCCGACATGGAGGTCTTCTGGTCCGACCTCGCGGCCGCCTACGCCGAGGAGGTCCGCCGCCTCGCCGAGCTCGGCTGCACCTACCTCCAGGTCGACGACATCACGCTCGCCTACGTCAACGACCCGCAGCAGCGAGCGATGCTCGACGCGCGCGGCGAATCGGGCGAGTCCCAGCATCTCACCTACATCGCGACGCTCAACGCGGCGCTGCGCGAGCGCCCTGATGGGCTGACCGTGACGACCCATACCTGCCGCGGCAACTTCCGCTCCTCATGGGTCGCGAGCGGCGGCTACGACTTCGTCGCCGAGGCGTTGTTCAGCGAGCTCGAAGTGGACGGCTTCTTCATGGAGTTCGACGACGATCGTTCCGGCGGGTTCGAGCCGTTGCGCTTCGTACCGAAGGGCAAGACCGTCGTGCTCGGCCTCGTCACGACAAAGCGGGGCGAGCTCGAGACGAAGGACTCGATCAAGCGCCGCATCGAAGAGGCCGCGCGCTTCGTCGACGTCGACCAGCTGTGCCTGTCGCCACAGTGCGGCTTCTCATCGACCAGCGACGGCAACAGCATCACCGTCGATGAGCAGCGCGCCAAGCTCCGCCTCGTCGTCGAGACGGCGGCGGAGGTCTGGGGTGACTGAGATCGGCCGTCGCCGCCTGGGGGTGGGCGGCCCGGAGGTCTCAGAGGTGGCGCTCGGGTCCTGGCGGACGTTCGAGCGGGTGCCGCACGAGCAGGGAGTCGCGGTGCTGAGGCGTGCCCGCGAGCTCGGAATCGACTTCCTCGACGACGCTCGCTACGACGATGAGACCGGCAGCGCGCCGATCCCGTCGGGCTACTCAGAGGTGCTGTTCGGCGAGCACTTCCGCGCGGCGGGATTCAGACGCGAGGAGACGGTTGTCTCCGAGAAGCTGTGGTGGGAGTTCTGGCCGACGCAATCGGCCGCGCAGGAGCTCGATGCATCGCTTGAGCGCCTTCGCTTCGACTACGTCGATCTGATCTATGCCGTTGCGCTGCCGGCGGGGCTCGACGTCGAAACCGCGGTCGCGGAGGTCGCGGGGCTGCTGCGCTCGGGGAAGGCTCGCCACTGGGGTGTCGCGATGTGGCGAGCAGCGGACATCGAGGCGGCCTGTGCGGCGGCCGACGCCCAGGGCATCGAACGCCCCTGCGCGGCGCAGATGGCCTACAGCTTCGCCGAGCGTCAGACGGCGGCGAGCCCGGAGATGCTCGCGGCGCTAAGCGAGTGCGGCGTCGGCCTCGTTGCGAGCGCGCCGCTGGCCGGCGGCGTGCTGACCGGCAAGTACACCGGCGATCCGAGCGGAGGTCGCCACGCGGGCGAACTCGAGCGCCCCGAGATCCAGGATGCGCTTCGTGCCGGCCGTGCTCTGCAGGACCTCGCGGCCGAGTGGGACACCTCCGCCGCGGCGCTCGCGATCGCCTTCGCGCTCGATCACCCAAACGTGTCGGCGGCGCTCCTCGGCGCCAGCTCGCCTGACCAGCTCGAGGCAGCCGCGGCGGGCGCGGCGCTTCGCGCGCGCCTCAGCGACGAGCAGCGCGCGCGCCTTCGAGAATGGCAGAGCTGATCGTCAACAACCTGTTGCGCCGGATGGGGCGCACGCTTCTGACGGCGCTCGGCGTGGGGCTCGGCGTCGCGACGATCGTGGCCCTGCTCGCGGTCAGCGACGGGCTGACCCAGACCGCGGCCGGGTTCGCCCACCTCGGCGGTTCCGACCTCGGCGTGTTCCAGGCGGGCGTCTCGGACCCGACCGTGTCCGTGCTCGAGACCTCCGACGTAGCGCGCCTTCAGCGAAATTCGGACGTCGCCGCGGCGACGCCGCTGCTGCTGATCGTCAGCAGGGTCCGCCACGACCCCTCGGCGTTCGTTTTCGGCACCGATCCGTCGGGCTTCTTCGCCCAGCGCCTCGTCTACAGCATCGGCTCGTTCCCGTCTTCGCCCGGGACGATCGCGGTCGGCAACGGGCTCGCCGCGACACTGCACCTGCGCGCCGGCTCGATCGTGGCGCTCGCCGGGCGCCATCTCACGGTGTCCGGCATCTACCACTCGGGGATCGCCTACGAGGACGAGGGCGGCGTGCTTCCGCTGGCGGTCGCCCAGGCGGTCGCGGGACAGCCCGGCGAGACGACGTCGATCGCTGTCGAGCTGCAGCCCAACGCGAGCGCCGCCGCGGCGACGCGCTCCATCACGCGCCAGTTCCCGCACACGACCGTCATCGCGACAGGGCAGGAGGCGGCGCGCGCCGGCGCCAACGGCGCGCTGATCCACAACGCGACGCTCGTGATCGTGATCATCGCGATCGTCCTCGGCGCGATCAGCGTCACCAACACGATGGCGATGTCGGTTCTCGAACGCCAGGGCGAGCTCGCGTTGCTGAGCACCGTCGGCTGGAGCGCCCCTCGCGTCGCCGCGCTTGTGATCGGCGAAGGGGTGGGGGTGAGCCTGCTCGGCGCCGCGATCGGGCTCTTCTTCGGAGTGCTCGGCAGCCTGCTGCTCGTGCACCTGATGGGCGTCGGCGCCTACGTGTCGCCGTCGATCACGGCCTGGGGCCTCGGCCGCGGCCTGGTCGTCGGGATCTCGATCGGGGTGCTCGGCGGCCTCTATCCGGCCTGGCGTGTCACGCGGATGGCGCCGCTTCGAGGTCTGTCGCGGGCTCTGTGAGGACGCCGTCGGAGACGGTCACCATGCGGTCGGCCTGGGCGCCGACCTGCGCGTCGTAGCTGACCACGATCAGCGTCATGCCGCGCCGCGCGCGGACCTCGGCCAGCAGGTCGAGGACGAGCTGAGAGGTCGTCGAGTCGACGGCGCCGGTCGGCTCGTCGGCGAGCAGCAGGCGCGGCTCGTTGGCGAGGGCCCGGGCGATCGCAACGCGCTGGCGCTCCCCGCCCGAAAGCTGCGCCGGCTCGTGGTCCGCGCGGTCGGAGA
>DATGHN010000215.1:0-8063 GCA_035308005.1 Solirubrobacteraceae bacterium | reverse complement strand
CCTTCGAGAAGTTCCTCGGCGTCGATGCGGACCTGACGACCCACATGAAGTCGGTCGGCGAGGCGATGGCGATCGGGCGCACGTTCGGCCAGGCGTTCATGAAGGCGATGCGCTCGCGCGAGCTCGATGTCGCCGCCGCGGACCTCGACGTGCCGCTGGAGACGCTGCTCGAACGCGTCGCGCGGCCAGGAGCGAGCCGCTTCGATGAGCTGCTCGAAGCGCTTCGCCGTGGCGCGAGCATCGAGCAGCTGTCGGCGGCGACCTCGATCGACCGCTGGTTCCTGCACGAGTTCGCGTTGCTCGTGAACTCCCCCGAGGCGACCTTCGCCGGGGTGCGAAGCTTCAAGTCGGTCGACACCTGCGCCGCCGAGTTCGCCGCCACGACGCCCTACCACTACTCGGCCTGGGAGCGACCCGCCGCCGACGGGAGCGCGCGCCACGAGGTCGTCCGCGGCGATCGCCCGTCGGTCGTGATCCTCGGCTCCGGCCCAAACCGGATCGGGCAGGGAATCGAGTTCGACTACTGCTGCGTGCACGCGGCGATGACGGTTCGCGCGTCTGGGCGCGACGCGGTGATGATCAACTGCAATCCGGAAACGTTCTCGACCGACTACGACACCTCCGACCGCCTCTACTTCGAGCCGCTGACGCTCGAGGACGTGCTCGCCGTCATCGAGCTCGAACAGCCCGAGGGGGTGATCGTCCAGTTCGGGGGCCAGACGCCGCTGCGCCTGGCGGCCGGGCTCGAGCGCGCCGGTGTCCGCCTGCTCGGCACGAGCGTCGACTCGATCGACATCGCCGAAGACCGCGGTCGCTTCGGCGAGCTGCTCGAGCGGCTCGGGTACCAGGCGCCGCCGTATGCCACCGCGCGCACGCTCGAGGAGGCGCTCGAGGCCTCGGACGCCGTCGGCTTCCCGTTGCTGGTGCGCCCGAGCTACGTGCTCGGCGGTCGCGCGATGGAGATCGTCTACTCGCGCGAGGATCTCGAGGGCTACCTCCGCCGCAGCGCGACCGCCGGCGACGGCCGCGAGATCTTCCTCGACCACTTCCTCGAGAACGCGATCGAGGTCGACGTCGACGCGCTCTGCGACGGCACCGACGTCGTGATCGGCGGGATCATGCAGCACGTCGAGGAGGCCGGCATCCACTCCGGGGACTCGGCGTGCGTGCTGCCGCCGCACTCACTCGGCGCCGAGATGCTCGATCAGATCCGCGAGCACACGCGCGGGATCGCACTCGCCCTGCACGTCGTGGGCCTGCTGAACGTCCAGTTCGCCGTCGTCTCGCGCCCGTCCGGCGCCGAGCTCTACGTGATCGAGGCCAATCCGCGCGCTTCGCGAACGGTGCCGTTCGTCTCCAAGGCGATCGGGCGCCCGCTCGCGAAGCTGGCCTGCAGGCTGATGCTCGGTGAGACGCTCTCCTCGCTGAGCTTGCCTGCCGATCTGATGAGCAGTCGCTACGTCGCCGTCAAGGAGGCCGTGCTGCCGTTCAACCGCTTCTTCGGCGCCGACAGCCTGCTCGGACCTGAGATGCGCTCGACCGGCGAGGTGATGGGGGTCGCCGCGGACTTCCCGACGGCCTTCGCCAAGGCCCAGGCCGCGGCCGGCTCATCGCTCCCCTCGAGCGGCACCGTGTTCGTGACGGTCACCGACAGCGACAAGGCGGCGGGGGCGGGGCTCGCGGCCCAGCTTCACGACCTCGGCTTCGCGATCGTCGCCACGAGCGGCACCGCGGATGCGATCGAGCGCATGGGTGTCCCGGTCCGAAAGCTCCGCAAGGTCGCCGAAGGCTCACCGCACGTCGTCGACGCGATCGCCGGCGGCGAGGTCGACCTCGTGATCAACACCCCGACCGGTTCGGGCGCGCGCTCGGACGGCTGGGAGATCCGCCGTGCCGCGGTGACGCGCGGGATCCCGTGCATCACGACGCTGTCCGGCGGTCAGGCCGCCGCGCGGGCGATCAGCGCCGCACGCCAAGGCGAGCCGCAGGTCGTTTCACTCCAGGAGCTCCACGCGGCGCCATGACCGCGCCGTTCGGCCGCCGCACTACCGCACTGCTCGAGCGCCGGACCGTGGGGGCCTACGTGATCATCGCCGTGCGCGACGATCAGGCGCGCCCGCAACCCGGCCAGTTCTACATGCTCGCCGCCGCCGAGCGCTGGGGCGGGGGAGAGGGCGAACGGCCGTTCCTGGCTCGCGCCGTTTCGATCCTTCGCGCCGCAGACGACGGCACCGTCGAGTTCCTGCTCGAGGACGTCGGTCCGGGGACGCGGCGGCTCTGCGAGCTCGACGCCGGCGATCAGCTGCTGCTGAGCGGCCCGTTCGGCAACGGCTTCGCGCAGCCGGCGCCCGGCACGCTGCTCGTCGGAGGAGGGATCGGCATCGCGCCGCTCCTCGCCGTGCAGGAGCGCTGGGGCGGGCGGGCGCTGCTCGGCTTCCGCGACGCGCATCACGCGCAGGGCGCGGCGCTCTTCGAGGACCCCGAGGTCGCGACCGACGACGGCTCGCGAGGCCATCGCGGCTTCGTCACCGAGCTGCTCGAGCGCGAGCTCGACCAAGAGCCGCGCGCGGTCTACGCGTGCGGGCCGCCGGCCCTGCTCGAGGCGATCGGCGAGAGCGCGCGGCGGCGGGGAATCGATGCCTCACTGGCCCTCGAGGCGCCGATGGCCTGCGGGTTCGGCGCCTGCTACGGCTGCGTCGTGGCGACCGCGGACGGCTATCGGCGGGTGTGCGTCGATGGGCCGGTGTTCGAGGCGGCGGCGCTTCGATGATCGACTTCTGCGGGATCGAGCTTCGCCACCGCGTGATCAACGCGTCGGGCTGCTTCGATGCGCTTGCCGCGCAGCGCGTGTTCGGCGAGGAGCTCTACGAGCGCTTCCCGTTCGCCGCCTATGTTTCAAAGACGATCACGCTGGCCGCGCGCGACGGCAACCCGCCGCCACGCCTGTGGGAATCGGCCGCGGGGATGATCAATTCGATCGGCCTGCCCAACCGCGGCCTTGCCTCCTATCTGGAGTACGACCTCCCGGCGCTCGCGCAGCTGCCCGTACCCCTGATCACCAACGTGATGGGGTCGACGGCGGAGGAGGTCGGCGAGCTCGTCGCGGCGCTCCAGGACCGCGAACAGGTCGCGGCGATCGAGCTGAACGTGTCGTGCCCGAACGTCGCGACCGGGCTTGACATCGGCGCCGACCCGGCCGGCCTCGAGGCGCTGCTGCGCCACGTTCGCCCGCTCGGCCGAAAGCCGCTTGTCGTCAAGCTGACACCCAACACCGCCGACGTCGCCGCCTGCGCCGCCGCCGCCGAGGCCGGCGGTGCGGACTCCGTGTCGCTGATCAACACGCTGCGCGCCGTGGCGCTCGCACCCGACGGCTCGGGTCCCTGGCTCGGCGGCGGCAGCGGCGGCCTGTCGGGCCCGGCGATCCGCTCGGTCGCCCTCGCGCAGGTCGCGCGCGTGGCCGCGCGCGTCTCCATTCCGGTTATCGGAATGGGCGGAGTGGCGAGCGGGCGTGACGCGGGCGACCTGATCGACGCGGGGGCCACGCTGGTCGCGATCGGCACCGAGTGCTTCCGTGATCCGGCCGCCGGGACGCGGATCGCGGCCGAGCTCGAGCTTCGTTTCCCGCAAATTGCGCGTTGATAGTGGGGAGGGCGCCAAAAGCCCTGCAAACGGACGGAAATCCGTCAAGCAGCCTGAAGCCCGCTAGACCTCAGCTTGAGGTCTAGGTGAATTGCACCCCCAGTCCTTGCAAGGAATCTCCCAGGCGATAGACTCGCCGCCCATGTCGCCTGGTCAGCCGACGCTCCACAAGGGATCTGGAACACCGGAGCGGACATTCAACCAGCGCATGGATGCCCTAGCACGTGCAAACGAGATCCGGTCTCAGCGGGCGCAGCTCAAACGCGATCTGAAGGCCGGCCGTCACTCGATCCAGCAGCTGCTGCTGGATCCGCCCGAGTACCTCGAGACGGCGAAGGTCTTCGACATGCTGCTGGCGGTGCCGAAGTACGGCCGCGTCAAGGTCAACAAGATCCTCTCGCACTGCCGCATCTCTCCGAGCAAGACGATTGGCGGCCTCTCCGAGCGCCAGCGCGCCGAGCTCGTCTCGATGCTCCACCGCTAATCGCTGACCGCATCGCTGGCTAGGCTCAGCGCGGCCATGGCTACGGTGTTCGTGATCACAGGCCCCTCGGGGGTCGGCAAGGGGACGTTGATCGGCGCGCTGCGCGAGCGCCACCCCGAGCTCGGGCTGTCGGTGTCCGCGACGACGCGGGCTCCGCGCGCCGGCGAGCACGACGGCGTCGACTATCACTTCCTGAGCGAATCGGACTTCGACCGCCGGCTCCTCGACAGCGAGTTCATCGAGCACGCGACCTACGCCGGCCACCGCTACGGCACGCTGCGCGCCGAGCTCGAGCGCCGCGCGCGGGGGAACGCGCCGGTGGTGCTCGAGATCGAGGTGGAGGGCGCCCGCCAGGTCCGCGCGGCGATGCCCGGCGCCGTGCAGATCTTCATCGCGCCGGGCACTTGGGAGCAGCTCGAGGAGCGCCTTCGCAGGCGCGGAACCGACGATGAGGCAGCGCTCGAGGAGCGACTGGCGATCGCGCGCACCGAGCTCGCCGCACGCGAGGAGTTCACGCATGTCGTCGTCAACGACGAGCTGCGCAGCGCCGTCGAGGATTTGGACGGCATCTACCTCCGCTACACTGACTGAGTGATCTCTCCACGTATCGATCAGCTGCTCGAGCACGTCGACTCCAATTACGCGAGCGTGCTCGTCGCCGCCAAGCGCGCGCGACAGATCAACTCCTACTACCAGAACCTCGGCGAGGGAAGCTTCGATGAGTTCCCGCCGCCGATGGTCGAGACCGGCTCGAAGAACTACCTCACGATCGCCCTCGAGGAAGTCGCGGCCGGCAAGCTCAAGTACCACTACCGCTAGGCGCGCGGATGCCGCGGCTGCTGCTCGGCGCCAGCGGAGGCATAGCGGCCTATAAGGCGCTCGAGTTCGTACGCCTGGCGACGGCCGACGGCTATTCGGTGCGCGTGATCCAGACCAGCGCCTCGCAGCGGTTTGTCGGCGCGGCGTCGTTTGCGGCGCTGAGCGGCGCGCCCGTACTGAGCGACCAGTTCGAGCGCGACCCGCTGCGGGGAGCCTTCCCCGGCGAGCCGCTGCCGGAGCACGACCCGGCCAGCCACCTGGCGCTGAGCGCCGCCGCCGACGTCTTCCTGATCGCGCCGGCGTCGGCGAACACGATCGCCAAGCTCGCGCACGGGCTCGCCGACAACCTGCTGAGCGCCGCGGCGCTGGCCGCGCGCTGCCCGCTGATCATCGCGCCGGCGATGAACGACGCGATGTGGGCGAACCCCGCCACGGCGGCCAACATCGACCTCCTCCGCGCGCGCGGCGTCACCGTTCTCGAGCCCGCCGTCGGGCGCCTTGGGACGCGCGGCGAGTGGGGCCAGGGACGCATGGCTGAGCCCGCCGAACTCCTCGAGGCGGTCGATGAGGCGCTCGGCGGGCGCCGCTGGCGTGGCCTTCGCACGCTGGTCACCGCCGGCGGCACGCGCGAGCCGATTGACGCCGTGCGCTTCATCGGCAACCGCTCCTCGGGGCGGATGGGATTCGCGGTCGCCGAGGCTGCCGGAGGGCGCGGCTCGGAGGTCGTCGTCGTCGCAGCCAACGTCGCGCTCCCGCGCGCCGGCGGGATCCGCTACAGCGAGGTCGAGAGCGCCGCCGAACTCGAGCACGCCTGCGAGGAGGAGTTCGCGGCCGCCGACGTGCTCGTGATGTGCGCGGCCGTCGCCGACTACCGGCCGGCGGCGCCGATCGCGGGAAAGCTCGCGCGCGAAGGGGGCGAGCCGCCGGCGCTGACCCTCGAGCGGACCGCCGACATCGTCGCTTCGCTCGCTGCGCGCCGCCGCGAGGGCCAGACGCTGGTCGGCTTCGCCGCCGAGCACGGCGCGGGCGCGCTCGAGCGCGCCCGGCGAAAGCGCGAGCGCAAGGGGCTTGATGCGATCGTCCTCAACGACGTCTCCCAGAGCGGGATCGGCTTTGACTCCGAAGCGAACACCGTCACGATCATCACCGCCGGCGGTGAGCGCACGGTCGGTCCGGCCGCCAAGCGCGACGTCGCCGAGGCGCTGCTCGACGCGGTCGAGGCGCTCCGCGCATGAGTGACTCCCTGGCGCAGCGCCGCCTCGGCACGAGCGGTCCGCTCGTCAGCGCGATCGGCCTCGGCTGCATGGGCATGTCCGGCACCTACGCGCCGGTCGAGGACTCAGAGAGCGTGGCGACGATCCGCGCCGCGCTCGACGCCGGCGTGACGCTGCTTGACACTGGCGACTTCTACGGAATGGGGCACAACGAGATGCTGATCCGCGACGCGCTCGCCGCTCGCGAGCGCGGCGAGGCGCTGATCAGCGTCAAGTTCGGGGCGCTGCGCGGCCCGGACAACCGCTTCGCTGGCAACGACACGCGGCCGGCCGCCGTCGCGAACTTCCTCGCCTACACGCTTCGGCGCCTGGGGACCGACCACGTCGACATCTACCGCCCGGCGCGGCTTGACCCCGATGTCCCGATCGAGGAGACCGTCGGCGCGATCGGCGAGCTCGTCGAGCGCGGCTGGGTGCGCCAGATCGGGCTCTCGGAGGTCGGCGCCGAGACGCTTCGCCGCGCCCAGGCGGTTCACCCGATCTGCGACGTCCAGCTCGAGTACTCGCTGCTCGCGCGCTCGATCGAGGATCGCGTGCTGCCCGCCGCCCGCGAGCTCGGGATCGCGGTGACCGCCTACGGCGTGCTGACCCGCGGCCTGCTGAACGGCGAGTGGCGGCCCGGGCAGACCCTCGCCCCGACCGACATCCGCGCCCACAGCCCGCGTTACGGCGGCGAGAACCTCGAGCGCAATCTGGCCCTCGTCGAAGCGGTTCGCGCCGTTGCCGACGGGCTCGGCGCGAGCGTCGCCCAGGTCGCGATCGCCTGGGTCCTGTCGCGCGGCGAGGACGTCGTCGCGCTCGTCGGGGCGAGCCGCCGCGACCGCCTTGCGAGCGCGCTCGGCGCGCTCGAGCTGACACTTGACGAGGCCGCGCTCGAAGCCCTCGAGCGGGCCCTCCCGCCAGGCGCCGCGGCCGGCGAGCGCTACCCGCAGGCGGCGATGGCGCAGCTCGACAGCGAGCGCTGAGCGCGCCCAAAATCCTTCTCGGCACGAGTGCTATCCTCGGTTGGCGTTGTCGCCGCGGTGTCGGCGGCACCGCGACGGAAGTGGGCGATGGCCCGCTTTTTTTTCGCCATGGAACAGCTACAGCACGACATCGAGCAGCGCCTGGCCGGCAGCGAGCCGGACGTCGAAGTGCTGCTCGTCGAGCGCTCCGGAGAGCGCCTGCGGATTTTCATCGACCACCCCTCGGGCGTCACGCTCGATCTGTGCGAGCGCGTCACCGAGGCGCTCGGTGACCTGCGCGAGCAATACGGCCTCGAGGTCAGCTCGCCCGGTCCGAAGCGCCCGCTGACCAAGCCCGAGCATTTCCGCCGCTTCGTCGGGCGTCGCGCCCGCGTGCGAACCGAGCCCGGCTCCGCGTTCGCGGGGCGAGACACACTGACCGGCGAGCTGATCGGCGCGAGCCCACAGGAGGTCACGCTCGGCCTTCCCGAGGGCGTCGTCGCCATCCCCTACGCGGCGATCCGGCGATCCCATCTGGTGGAGGAGTAGGCACATGTCTCGCGAGATCCTCGACGCAATGCACGCGCTCGCGCGCGAAAAGGGAATCGAACCCGAGAAGCTGATGGTGGCGCTCGAGGACGCGCTGTTGTCGGCCTACAAGAAGCAGCCCGGCTCGGCGAAGTACGCGCGCGTCGAGATCGACCGCGAGACCGCCGACTTCCGCGTCATCGAGCTGATCATCCCCGAGCGGCTCGAGGCGCACCTGATCGTCGAGACGATCGACGAGGGCACGACGATCGACCCCGAGACGGGGGAGATGCGCGAACCCGAGGAACCCGAAATCGACCCGAAGAAGTTCGCCGAATACCGCGATCAGATCGACGAGCGCGACGTCACGCCCGA
>DATGHN010000214.1:0-6893 GCA_035308005.1 Solirubrobacteraceae bacterium | reverse complement strand
GGGATGCTGAGGCAGCCCTCCTCCATCGTCACCTTCTCCTCGCCGCTCCACTCGATGCGCGGGTTGATGATCGCCATCGTCGGGCTCTCGGCCTCGACGCGGTAGACGAGGACGCGCGCGAGCGTGCCGACCTGCGTGGCGGCGAGGCCGATCCCGACCGCGCCGTCCATGATCCCGCGCATCCAGTCGACGTCCTCGCGAAGGCGCGCGTCGAAGTTCGTCACCTCCATCGCGCGGGTGCGAAGAACCGGGTCGCCGAGCTGGCGTATCTGCGCGAGCGCGGCCTCGCGGCGCTCGCGCTCCTCCGCCGATTCCTCCTCGGCGGCGGTGGTCTCCTCGTCCTCGAGCAGGTCCTCGGCCATGCCCTGAGTTTACGCCGCGCTCCGGCCCGTCCCTACTGCGGATCGACGTCGACGCTGACCGAAACCTCGCGCCCGAGCGGGGTTGCGACGGCCGCGCCGACGGCCGCCACGGCGGGCTGGCGCTCGCTCGCCTTGACGACCAGCTGGGCCCGCTCGCGGCCGCGCAGCCGAAACAGCGGCGCAGGCCCGAGCAGCGCCGCGCCGGGCATGTCGAGGCGCGAGCGAAGCTCGCGCGCGGCGGCGAGCGCCGCACCGGGCCGCGCGCTGGAGCAGACGATCCGGATCAGCTCACCGAACGGCGGGTAGCGAAGCGCCTCGCGGCGAATCAGCTCACCGGCGATAAAGCCGTCGCTGTCGTGGCGGGCGGCGGCGCGGATGCTGCGCGCCTGCGGCGTCAGCGTCTGGACGAGCACCGTGCCGCTCGAGCCGCCGCGGCCGGCGCGGCCGGCGAGCTGCGCGACGAGCGCGAACGTGCGCTCCTCGGCTCGGAAGTCGGGGAAGCGAAGCGTCTGGTCGGCGTCGAGGACGACGCCCAGCTCGATGCCGTCGAAGTCGTGCCCCTTGGCGACCATCTGGGTCCCGATCAGGACCCCCGCGGGGGCGCGCTCGAAGCGTGCGAGCACCGCCGCCGCGCGGCCCTTGGCCGCCGCGACGTCTGCGTCGAGGCGAAAGATCGGGTAGTCGTCGCCGCCGAGCGCGGCCTCCAGCTCGTGCTCGAGGCGCTCGGTGCCGAAGCCGTGGCGGGCGACGCTGCGCGAGCCGCACGCGTCGCAGGCCGGCGGTACGCGCTCGCGGTGCCCGCAGTGGTGGCAGCTGATCGTCGCCTCGGCGCGGTGGAGGACGAGCGCCACGTCGCAGTCCGGACAGCCCCAGACCCGTCCGCAGGAGCGGCAGGAGAGAAAGTTCGACCAGCCGCGGCGATTGAGCAGCACGATCCCCTTGCCACGCGCGCGGCTCAGCTCGCCGAGCGCGTGCGCGGTGCGCTCGTGCAGCGCTCCGCGCGTCTCGCACATGTCGAGCACCTCGACATCGGGCAGGCGCCCGCCGTCGACGCGCTCCGGCAGGCGCAGGCGGCGCAGCCGGGTGTAGCTCTCGGGCCGCGGCGTCGCGCTCCCGGCGAGCAGCACGGCGCCCGCCTGCGCGGCGCGGCGCGCGGCGACGTGGCGGGCGTCGTAGCGCGGGTCGCCCTCGTTCTTGTAAGAGGAGTCGTGCTCCTCGTCGACGACGAGCAGGCCGAGCCGCTCGACCGGCGCGAAGACGGCCGAGCGCGGGCCGACGCAGATCCGCGCTTCGCCGCGGCGCAGCCGCATCCACTCGTCGTAGCGCTCGCCGGCGCTGAGGCGCGAGTGCGCGACGGCGACCGTGTCCCCGAAACGCTCGACGAAGCGCGAGACCGTTTGCGGCGTCAGGCCGATTTCGGGAACGAGCACGATCACGCCGCGCCCCTGCTCGAGCGCGGCCTCCGCGGCGCGCAGGTAGACCTCGGTCTTGCCCGAGCCGGTCACGCCGTGGAGCAGGATCTCCTCGCCGCGCCGCGCCGCGATCGCCGCGCAGACGGCCTCGAGCGCGGTCGCCTGGCCGGCCCCGAGAGTCACACCGCCCTCGCGGCGCGCCCCGACCGCGACGTGCTCGGGTGTCCGGACACGGCTCCGCGCGTGAAGCCGAAGCAGCCCGCGCGACTCAAGGCGCCGCAGCGTGCCATGACCCGCCCCGGTCTGTGAGACCGGCGTCTCACCGCCGGGCGCGAGCCGCTCGAGCACCGCGCGCTGGAGCGCCGTCAGGCGCACGCCGGAGCTGCACGCCTCGCGACCGGCCGCGGTCAGCTCGGCGACGAGGCGCTCGAGGCCGCGCACGCCGGCGCTCGCCCCGGGCGGCAGCACGAGCGACAGCGCCCGCGCCGGGGTCGAGCAGTACTCGAGCGCGATCCAGCCCGCCAGCTCGACGAGCTCGACGGGGACGCCGCCGTCGGCGATCGCCTCGCGCGGCTCGAGCAGGCGGGCGGACTCGACCGAGCTCTCCTCGGCGAGGCCGACGACGACGCCGAGCAGGTCGCGGCGCCCGAACGGGACGACGAGCATCGAGCCGACGCCGACGTGCTCGCGCATCGCCTCCGGAAGGACGTAGTCGAACGGCCCACGCAGCGCCCGCGCGCTGGTGAGCGGCTCGACCTGTGCGATCGAGGCCACCTCCGCAGACTAGATCCCACCCCGGTCGTCTCAGCAGATCTTCAGCCTCGCCTTGGGCTGCTCACAACTCGCGGCGCTTGACTGTCGCCACACCCGAAAACGAGACAGCGGAGACCCCCAATGAGCCTCACGACGATCATCCTCATCAACGCGATAGCCGACATCGCGATCCTCGGCACCCTCGCCTACGCCTGCACTCGCGCCGCCGTCCTGCGGCCCCACCGCCGCGGCCTCGCGCGGCCCCGCAGCGCGCCACGGCCCGTCTACCGCGCCGTCGGCGCCGGCCGCTGAACCCGGGCGCGGTGGCCGCGGCGTGAGCCGCGGCCACCGCGCGCCCCCCCGGCGCGTCAGTAGCTGAACTGCTCGTACCAGTCGGCCGGCCGGCCCTCGGGGGTGAGGTCGAGGAGGTTCCACAGCGGTTCCAGAGTGCCGACGTGGCGAGGATCCTCGCCGCCATCAGTCGGCGCGTAGAGCAGCTCCGAGCCCCAGAAGTGCCGGACTGTCCCCGCTTCGCGGGTGAAGACGTTGAGCATCGGCCTCTGCAGGCCGTCAGCCGTCTCCGCGAGGTAGTCGCGGTTGTAGGTGTTCTCCGCCGACGAGAGCAGGCGCAGATGGCGCCACCCGCGCTCTCGCGCGAATGTCAGCACGCGGTCGATCGGCGCTTTCGCGACGACGACCAGATTGAGGTGCTGGGCGGCGTGCGCAGCAGCGCCGTCGAGCTGATCGAGCAGCGCGGTGCACGACGGGCACGGGCCCTCAGCGAGCGACAGCCCGGCCGTTTCGCCGCCCGCCGGTCCCGGGCTCGCGTCCGATGGATCGCGCGGGAACATGAAGCTGTAGATGACGAGCGAGTCCGTTCCGGGGGCGAAGAGCTCAGACATCCGCACCGCTCCCGTCCCGCCGTCCGCTGCGGCGCCGGCGAAGGCATAGTCCTCAGCCACAGCGCCGCCGGGCGGCAGCGCCCGTCTCGCCTGCGCAACCGCCTCCATCGCGCGACGCAGCTCGACCTCGCGCTCGAGCAATCGCTCGCGTGCCAGCCGGTACTCCGAGGACTCTCCGGGGAACCGCACGCTCATCTCTGCCTCCTCACAGTTCGCCGTCAACCTTCCACCGCACGTCAATCATCCCGATCACCACGCGCGAGCAGACCAAGCGCCGGCTCCGAGCAGATCCGCGCATCTCGCATCCGCCGTCAGTCGCGCCGCCGCGTACCGCGCTCGACGAAATCGATGATCAGCGGCACGCCGTCGAGGCCGTAGCGCTCGCGCATCCGGTTCTCGACGAAGTAGGCGTAGTCGCGCGTGACGCGCGAGCGCGAATTGACCTGGATCGCGTAGCGCGGCGGAGAAGTGCCGATCTGGGTCATGTAGATCAGCTTCAGGCGGTGGCCCTGCTTGGCGGGCGGCTGGCGCGTCTGCACCGTCTCGCCGAGGAAGCGGTTGAGCTCGGGCGTCGGGATCCGCGCCGCGCGGCGGTCGGCGAGCGCGAGCACGTCGCCCAGCAGTCGGGCGACGTTGCGGCCCGTCTGCGCCGAGACGGTCATCACGCGCGGGCGCTGGCGGAGCTTCTCGGCGATCCGCGCACGCTCGTGCTCGAGATCGAAGCGGTCGTCCTTGACGTCCCACTTGTTGAGCACCACGAGCGTCGCGCAACCGGTGTGCATCGCGAGATCGGCGACGCGGAAGTCCTGCGCCGTGATGCCGTCGCGAGCGTCGCAGACGACCATCGCCACGTCGGCGCGCTCGGCGGCGCGCTGCGAGCGAAGCGTCGTGTAGTACTCGACCGCCTCGCCGATCTTCGACTGCCGCCGCATCCCCGCGGTGTCGACGACAACCAGCGGGCGGCCGTCGACCTCGAGCGGCAGGTCGATCGCGTCGCGCGTCGTCCCTGCCTCGTCGGCGACGATCACGCGCTCGGCGCCGGCGAAGCGGTTGACGAGTGAGGACTTGCCGACGTTCGGGCGGCCGATCACCGCGAGGCGCACGGTGTCGGTGTCCTCGTCGTCCTCCTCGACCGCTGGCGGCAGCATCTCCACGAGGCGGTCGAGCAGGTCGCCGGTGCCGAGGCCCTGCGCCGCGGACACCGCGACCGGCTCGCCGAGGCCGAGTGAGTGAAACTCCGAGGCCAGCGGGATGTCGGCGGCGCTGTCGATCTTGTTGGCGGCGACGAGCACCGGCGTCGAGCCGCGGCGCAGCAGGTCGGCGATCTCGTGCTCACCGGGCCGCGCGCCGGCGCGGGCGTCGACGACGAGCAGCGCCAACTCGGCGTCGGCGATGCCGGCCTGGGCCTGCTCGCGAATCGAGCCGGCGAGCGGGTCGAGGTCGGCGAAGTCGACGCCGCCGGTGTCGATCAGCGTGAACGTGCGGCCGTTCCACTCGCACTCGAGCTCCTTGCGGTCGCGCGTGATCCCGGGCCGCTCGTGGACGATCGCCTCGCGCGTGCCGGTCAGGCGGTTGACGAGCGAGGACTTGCCGACGTTGGGGTAGCCGACGACCGCGACCTTGACCGACGCGCTCACGACCGCTCCGCCTCTCTTACGAGATTGACTATCTGAGCAACCACTTGGTCGACAGCGAGGCCCCCACTGTCGAGGACGAACGCGTTCGGAGCGGCGACCAGCGGCGAGAGCTCGCGGCCCCCGTCGCGGGCGTCGCGTGCGGCGAGCTCGCGCCTGACCTCCTCCACGTCGGCGCCGAGCTCGCGAGCGCGCCTGCGCGCGCGCTCATCCTCGCCGGCCGTCAGGAACACCTTGACCTCGGCTTCGGGAGCTACGACGGTGCCGATGTCGCGGCCCTCGGCGACCCAGTCTCCCGAGCCGAGCAGCGCGCGCTGGGTCGTCAGCAGCGCAGCGCGGACCTCCGGCAGCGCGGCGATCAGCGAAGCCTCGGCCGAGACGGTTGGACTGCGGATCTCGCGGGTCACGTCGCGACCGTCAAGGAGGACGTGCTCGCCGAGTGAGACATCGAGCGTCGCTGCGTGCTCCTGCGGGCTTCGCGAGGGATCCTCGAGCGAGGCCAGCGCGACGCAGCGGTAGAGCGCACCGCTGTCGAGGTGGGAGTACTCAAGCGCCTGCGCGACGCCGCGCGCGACGGTCGACTTGCCGGCCCCCACGGGGCCGTCGATCGCGACGATCATTGGACCCACCATAGCCGCGCGGTCAGCGCAGCTTCTCGAGGTCGGCGAAGAAGCCGGGGTAGGTCTTGGCCACGCAGGCCGGGTTCTCGATCTCGATGCCGGGCGCCCGCAGCCCGAGCAGCGCGAGGCTCATCGCCATACGGTGGTCGTCGTAGGTGCGAAGCAGCGCCGGGCGAAGCGGCGCCGGAGTGACCGTGAAGCCGTCCTCCTCCGCCGTCGCCTCCACGCCGGCGCGGCGGAGCTCCTCGACCAGCGCGCCGATGCGGTCGCTCTCCTTGGCGCGGATGAAGCCGACACCGCGGACGGTCGTCGGCGAGTCGGCGAACGCGGCGACGGCGGCGAGAGTCTGGGCGGTGTCCGAGATGTCCGAGAGGTCGGCGTCGACGCCGTGCAGCGAGCCGCTGCCGCTGACGGTGATCCGCCGCGGGCCGCGCTCGACGCGCGCGCCCATCCGCTCGAGCACGTCGACGAACGCGACATCGCCCTGGATCGAGGAGCTGCCGAGCCCCTCGACGCTGACGCGCCCGCCGCTGATCGCCGCGGCGGCGAAGAAGTACGCGGCAGCGCTCGCGTCGGGCTCGACGTCGACCTCCGCCGGCGTATAGGCGCCCGGGGCGACCGCCAGCCCGTCGCTCTCGACCCCAAACCACCCCATCACCGCCGCCGTCATCTGCACATAAGGCACCGACACCAACGGCGAGCTCAGCTCGATCGCCAACCCCCGCTCCATCAAAGGCCCAGCAAGCAACAGCCCCGACACGAACTGGCTCGAGATATGGCCCGGCACCGTCACCGCGCCGCCTGCAAGCGGCCCCCGCACCGCCACCGGCAACCGTCCCGCCTCGCCAAGCTCCGAAACCTCCGCGCCAAGCTCGCGCAGCGCATCAAAAAGCGGCCCAAAGGGCCGCGCACGCAACTGCGGATCGCCGTCAACAACAACCCGATCCGCCGCCAAACCCGCGACCGGAAGCACAAACCGCGAAGTCGTCCCCGACTGCCGGGCATCGATGCGCGAGCCCCCGCGAGGACGCCCCACCCCGCTGACGACCATCGTCGCGCTCCCTGCCTGGGAAGCGATGACGGAGCCGCCAAAGGCGGCAACGGCATCGCCCATCGCGAAAGTGTCCTCAGCGAACAACGCCCCGCGCAGCACGCTCCGCCCCTCCGCCAGCGCCGCGCACACCAGCGCGCGGTTGGTGATGCTCTTGGA
>DATGHN010000213.1:0-14903 GCA_035308005.1 Solirubrobacteraceae bacterium | reverse complement strand
GCGGCAAGCGCGACTACCCGACCAGTAGAGGTAGAGACTGCGCAGGAGCCGCCGCTCCCGCGCCCGCTAAGCTGCGCGCGTTCACGACGGCTGGAGGGACGATGGAGTACAGGCAGCTCGGCCGTGGCGGCCTGCGCATCTCGCCACTGACGCTTGGGACGATGGGCTTCGGCGGCGCCGGGCAGTTCAGCGACGTCGGCAACATCGACCTCGCTGGAGCGCAGCGTCAGATCGATATGGCGCTCGACGCCGGCGTGAACCTGATCGATACCGCCGACATCTACTCGCACGGCGCCTCCGAGGAGATCATCGGAGAAGCCCTTGAAGGCCGCCGCGACCGCGTTCTCCTCGCAACGAAGGCGCGCTTTGCGATGGGACCGGGGCCAAACGACGGTGGCCTCTCGCGCCACCATCTGATCGAGGCGTGCGAGGCGAGCCTGCGGCGGCTGCGGACAGATCACATCGACCTCTACCAGCTACACGAGTGGGACGGGCAGACGCCGCTCGAGGAGACGCTCGGCGCGCTCGACGATCTCGTCCGAAGCGGCAAGGTTCGCTACGTCGGCTCATCCAACTTCGCGGGCTGGCAAGTCACGAAGGCGCTCGGCATCGCCCGTCAGCACGGGCTTCCGACGTTCGTCAGCCAGCAGGTCTACCTGTCTCTGCAGGAGCGCTCGGCGGAGTACGAGATCGTGCCCTCGGCGATCGACCAGGGCCTCGGGCTTCTGATCTGGAGCCCGCTGGCGGGCGGCTGGCTCTCGGGCAAGTACCGCCGCGGGCAGCAGGCGCCCGAGGGTGCCCGCCACGCCGGCACGTGGGGTGAGCCTCCGATCTACGACGAGGACCGCCTCTACGACACGATCGACGTGCTCGTCGAGGTCGCGCAGGCGCACGGCGTCTCGGCGGCGCAGGTCGCGCTCGCGTGGCTCCTCAAGCGCCCGGGCGTCACGAGCGTGATCGTCGGCGCACGGACGGAGGAGCAGCTCGCCGACAACCTCGCGGCGGCCGATCTGGAGCTTGGCGAGGAGGAACGGGCGCGTCTGGAGGCGGTCAGCCGCCCACCGCTGCTGTATCCCTTCTGGCATCACCGCGCCGCGGCGAGCGACCGGCTCAGCGCGGCCGACCTCTCGCTGATCGCCCAGCACTCCTGAGCGTCAGCCGCCGAGCAGGCGTTGCTCGAGCCAGGCGTTTGCGAAGGCGCCGCGTGGGTCGAGGCGCGCGACCAGCGCCCGGAAGGCGTCGAGGCGCTCGTAGCGGCTCGCGAGCGCATCGCGAGGCGCGACGAAGAGCTTGCCCCAGTGTGGTCGCGGCGCGAACGGTTCAAGCGCGGCCTCAAGCGACGCCAGCACACGCTCCACCTCGTCCTGGCGCCGCTGCCAGGTGAAGTGAATTGCGATGCTGTCGCGGCCGTACTCAGGGCTCATCCAGAGCTCATCGCCGGCGATCGTGCGGATCTCACTGACATGCAGCAGCGGGCGGATCTCGTCGCGCAAAGCTCGCACCACGGCGATCGCGGCGGTCGCGTCGCCGCGCGCAAGGATGTACTCGGACTGCAGCTCGTCGCCGGCGCTCGGGGTGAACTCGGGCCGGAAATGGGGGAGGCGCTCGTACCACGGTCCCGGCAGCCCGAGCTGAGGCGTGCAAGCGTTCGGGTCCCCGCCGTCGATCGGGTGAAGCTGGCGGGTGGCGGCCGGCGCTCCGAAGGGCGCTTCGCCAAGTTCGACGAAGGCGCCGGACCGGTCGCAGCGGCGCTTGACCCAGACGCGTCCCGCGACCTCGCCCCAGTTCGTGAAGACGCTGACGCTATCGCCGACAGCCATGAGCTCGTCGAGGTGCTCCGTGAGGGCTTCCCAGGCGAGGTTCTCAAAGACCTGCTGACTGACGTCGTAGGCCTGTTCCACACGCAACGTCACACGCGTCACCGCACCGAGCGCCCCGAGATGCACGACGGCGCCATCGAAATCGCGCTCGCCGCGGCGGATCAGGACGAGTTCGCCCGCCGAGGTCACAAGTTCGAGGCCATCGACCGACGTGGCCAGGTTGCCGAGCGCGTTGCCCGACCCGTGCGTCGCGGTCGCGATAGCGCCCGCGAGCGAGACATGGGGTAGGGAGGGGAGGTTGGGCAGCGCCAGCCCCTTGCGAGCCAGCTCCACTGACAGCTCGCCGTAGGTGACGGCGGCGCCACAGGTCACCGTGCCCGCACCGCTGTCGAAATCGAATTCCGCCGGCAAACCGTGCAACGACACCAGCTCACTCGAATCGGCGATCGCCGTGAAGGAGTGGCGCGCTCCAAGGACGTGCACGTGCTCTGCGCCGGCGATGACGGTGCGAAGCTCTTCGATGTCGCGCGGACGGTGGATCGCGCTGGGGGTGAAGGTCAGGTTCCCAGCCCAGTTGCGCTCAGCCACGCCTCCACGCTAACGCTACGGCGCGCGTGGTGCTCGCCGTCTGGACACCACGCTGGAGGGCGCGTACGCTGCTCGAACCGCTCGCACAGCGGGCGATTCACAGGCTAGCGAGGAGGGTCGTTGTGGGCGCAGAGGAGAACATCGCCACGGCCAAGAGGGGCTATGAGGCGTTTATCTCGGGCGACGCTGCCGGCGCGATGGCGGACATCGCCGACGACATCGAATGGATTACACCCGGCAACAGCTCGATCAGCGGCAGCGTGCACGGCAAGCAGGCGCTGGGCGAGCACTGGGGAAAGCTTGTCGCGAAGGGGTTCAGCGTGACGCCGCAGTACTGGTTCGCCGACGGAGACCGCGTCGTCGTTCTGGTTCAGAACACCCTTGAGGGGGAGACGTCTGACGCCGCGGACGTTCTTACCTTCAACGCCGACGGACAGCTCGTGCGCTTTCAGACCGCGGGAGACACCGCGCGCCTCGAGCGCATCTTCGGCTCGAAATAGCCGCAGGTCCGGCGAGGCGGGACCAAGCCCGGCGTCATCCGCCGGGCTTGGTCCTTCTACGCAGGCTTGGCGAGCGCGTGGATGCCCGCCGCTACTTCCTGAGCGCGCGCCATCAGTAGCGCGCTCTCGGCGGAGCAGCCGAGAAAGGTGAAGCCGAGCCGGTGGTAGTGCTCGACCTGCGCCACGGTGGACGTGAGGATCCCGGCGGCCTTGCCGTGGCGCCCGGCCGCGTCAGCAACCGTGGCGGCGGCTTCGAGAAGATCGGGATGGTCGGCGCCGCCGTCGATTCCGAGCGCATGGCCCAGATCCGCCGGTCCCACGAACAGGCAATCGACGCCGTCGGTCGCCGCGATCGCATCGGCGTCGGCCAGCGCGTCGCTTCGTTCGATCTGGATGCAGCAGGTCACCTGCGCGTCGGCGTCGTCAAGCGGTCCGCCTCGCTTGCCCCACTGCCAGACCCGGTTGTAGCGCGCCACCCCGCGACTGCCGGCGTAGCGACAGGCGGATACCACTTCAGCCGCGTGCTCCGCCGAGCGGACCTGCGGCACGATGACGGCGTCAGCGCCGGAATCGAGCGCGTGGGCGATACGCGCCGCGTTGGCTGATTCGATCCGAACCAGCCCCGCGGTTCCGGTGTGCGTGATCGCCTGCAGCTGATAAAGCGCCTCGAGCTCCCCGCCCGCGCCGTGTTCGAGGTCCACGGCAACCCAGTCGAAGCCGGCGAGGGCGATGATCTCGGCGGCGACCGGAGAACCGAGGTTTAGGAAGGTCCCAGCAAGGACCTCGCTGCGGGCTGTAACGCGATCGCGAAAGCTCATCGGCGCCGCGGAAGATATACGAGCGTTTGCCCGGCGATCAGATCAGGGACATTCCGAGCCCGGCGTCGTCGGGGACGCTGAGCACGCCCTCGGAGAGGACATAGCCGCTGGTATCCACGCCGCTGACGCGTCCCGGGAACCCTTCGACGGTCGGGACGTTCCCGAGGCCGGCGGCGACGTGCGCGGCGTACAGGGTGTTGATCGGGCAACCCCAAGCGTGGGGCGACGCCTGTACACCGAGTTGCGTCAGCAGCGGCATGATCCGGCGCCACGCCGTCAGGCCGTAGTCGACGATGTTGAACTGGATCACGTCGATCAGACCGCTCCCGGCCAGATCGAGCAGCCGCGCTTCGTCGGATTCGCTTCCTTCGCCGTCGGCGATCAGCGTGCGAGCGCCTGCCTGATCGAGGAAGGACCGAAGTGCGGCCAGGTCGGCTTCGGCCTCTGGGAACGGCTCCTCGACCCAGAACAAATCGCAGTCCACGACCCCGTCCATGTATGACAAAAACCCCTCGCCGGAGTAGCTGTTATTGGCGTCCACGAGGATGAGGCAGTCGGGGTAGGCATCTCGAACCGCGCGTGTCACCTCGATATCGCGCGCCAGTCCGTCGGCAGCGTCCATCCAGCGCGATCCCCGACCGATCTTCAGCTTGAAGGCGCGGTAACCGAGGGCGAAATCAGCGGCGCAATTCTCGAGGATGGCGTCGATGCCGCGCGGCTGGAGGTCGTCGAAGTAGATCGCCCCGTCGTAGCAGCTGACCGACGGCTCGCCATGTGCGCCGAGAAGCCGGTGAACCGGCGTTCCGAGGAGGCGGCCTGCGAGGTCGTGAAGCGCGAAGTCGAGCGGAAGCGCGGCGTGATCGATGACGCCCACGTCTGGGTCGAAGAGGTCGCTCACGCGGCGGCCGACGAGATTCTCGACGCCAGCCGCGTCGGGCTCGAAGAGGTCGAAGAATCGCCGGCCACTCGGACCGTCGATACCAGCCCGCTGCATGGCGTCACGGATCGACCCGCCCGCCTTGAGCTTCGCTTTGACAAGTCCCCAGCCGCGGCTGCCGGAGTCGGTGGCCAGCGTGACGACGTGGCTCTCGGTGCCCGATCCGTGGCTTCCCAGGCGTGCGTTGGCGCTGATCGTGCGCGGGTAGCGGCTTTCGAGTCGGGACAACTCGATGCTCGCGAGCCGGTGATCGTGGAGGCTCATAGTGGTCCGTTCAAGGTGGAGGAGGTCCTGGAAAGGGAAGTGCGCTCAAGCGCCGCGCTTGACGAGCCTAGAGGCTGAAACGGGCCAGTTCTTGGGCCGTTCAGAATGGCGGCGGGTGAAGGCGCCTAAGGCGCTACGGAAAGCCGCCCGAGCGACTTCGCGGACTCAGGGTGGTTGGGCTGCGGGCGGACGATGAGCCGGGCGTAGACCTGCTGCACCCGCGCGAACGCCAGCATGCTCACGTGTAGGGAGCGCTGACCACGGCAACGCCAGCGTAGTCAAGATCTCCTGGCGATTAGAGTGAGGGAGCGAATGGGAGAAGAGGATCAGACGAAGCGCGAGTCGCGGACGGCTGTGTCGCGGGCGTCGAGTGTCTCGAGTCCGCCTGCGTTGTCGTCTATTGCGCCTCGCGCGTCTGACAATCCCAGCCCTCGAGTGCAGAGCGATCTAGGTTTGCTGTTATTGGTCTCCCTCGTCGTTTGCGAGGGGATTGCTGCCTACGTCGTGCACGATCAGTCCTGGTCTTGGGAGCTTGACCTACTCATCTTCGTGGGCGCCGGCATTCTCGCGGTGGTGGTCGCCTTCTACCAGGCTGTCGTAGAAATGGGGCGCCAGGAGGACGCGGTGCTCAAAGCAGACGCGACGCGCGACGTCGCGTCGAGAGGCTTAATCGAGTCGCGTCGAGCGGGACGTTCGACACACCGCATTCTCGCTGATGTGGATCGCTTGAGCGCCGAGCAATGGGCGGTGATCTATCGTCAATTACGGGCGCGAAGCAAGAGTCGGGCGTCGCGCGCGGTCCGGGTCGCGGCGCTCCTCCCAGTGCCACTAGTCAGCTTCGCCGGCACGCTGCGCGACTCTCACCTAGTCGTGCTTGCTGTGCTCGCCGGTTGTATAAGCATCGGCTTGGTCATCGTGCTGATGCGCATTGTTTGGCACGAGAGCTCGATCCAGCTGGTCGTCGGCTGGATCGACGCGGTTGACGAGCCTGACGTGACTGGTTGGCGGATGCGGCTTGGTCACTGGTTGGGAGTGACGCCGGTCGTGGTGCGCTTTGCCGATCCTCAGTGGTTCAAACTATCCGCGTCCGGCGACCTAACCCCAGTGTCGGTCGCCGGCCCGAGCTTACAGTGGGCGCATGCGAGTAGTGATGTGGCCAGGTCACTCGCACCCGGCACCCCGTGCGGTCTTCTGCTCAATGCTCAGCGGTTAGCGGTCACGACCATCACGTCTGTGATGCTGGAAGGCGTGTCGGCGCGAGCTCCGGGCTGAAGTTCTTGCGGCGATGGTCGCGTGCGGCGCAGAGTGTCGACGGTCGGTCCTCGAGTCGAAGCGCGCTGGCGCTCGGATGACGCTGCATTGGAGCCTCATCCGAGCGCGGCGACGACGCGGCTAGACCGCGCTACGGTCAGCACGGCTGAACTCGTCCAGCGCCTTCGTTCAGAGTCAGGTGCCCACCTGGTATCGGTGGTACCTGCCCGCGCGAGGCGACGAGTCTGAGCTGCCTGGTTTCCAGGCTTTCTAGTCATGCCGGAGGAGGGACTCGAACCCCCGACACGCGGATTATGATTCCGCTGCTCTAACCGACTGAGCTACTCCGGCGGGAAGGCGCACTTTACCGTGGCCCTATCGTCAAGACCGTGGCCACGCTCCTCGCCGTACCCAACGTCTCGGAGGGCCGGGACTCCGAAACGCTCGACGCGATCGGGGCGGCGTTCACAGCCGGCGGTCGTGCGCGGCTCCTGGACCGCCACGAGGATCGCGACCATCACCGCGCCGTGTACTCGCTCGCCGGCGAGCCCGGAACCCTGTCGGCGGCGCTCGTTGCGGGCGCGGCCGAGGCGGTCGCGCGGATCGACCTGCGCGCGCCGCGCGGACAGCACCCGCACATCGGGGCGATCGACGTGGTGCCGCTCGTCCACGTCAGCGATGCCGGACGCGGTGCGGCCTGTGCCGAGGCGCTCGTCACGGCAGACCGGCTCGCAACCGAGCTCGATCTGCCGGTCTTCCTCTACGGAGTACTGGCCGGCGGACGCACGCGCGCGGAGCTCCGCCGCGGGGGGATCGAGAACCTCTCGCGGCGCATCCAGGCCGGTGAGTTGAAGCCCGACTACGGCCCTCACCGGCTGCACCCCTCGGCTGGCGCGGTGCTCGTCTCCGCCCGCCCGCCGCTCGTCGCGTTCAACCTCGAGCTCGCGCCGCCCGCGGACCTCGGGACCGCTCGCTCGATCGCCGCGGCGATCCGTGAATCGGGCAGCGAGGGGCTGCCGGGCCTACGCGCGATCGGCGTTGAGCTCGAGAGCCGTGACGGCGCCGCTCAGGTGTCGCTGAACGTCGAGGACCCGCACGCGGTCGCGCTTGCCTCGATCGTCGAGGCGGTCGCTCGCCATGCCGACGTCGCCGCGGCGGAGATCGTCGGCCTCGTGCCCCGTGCGGCGCTCGAGGGCTTCCCCGCCGAGCTGGCGATCCGCGGCTTCGACCCCACCCGCCAGATCATCGAGAACCATCTAGATTGATAGGCGAACGATGGCTCGTAACACCCGCTCGAGGCGCACCAAGCATCGCGGCAACGCCGCGGGGATGATCGAATCCCGCGGTCGCACGGGGCGCAAGCCGACCGCCGGCGAAAAGGGCTCCTCGTCATCTTCTTCATCGCGCGGGTCGAGCCGCTCGGGATCCGCCGGCGCTCGCAAGAACCGCTATGACAGGCCGCCGACGTGGAAGAGCGCGCTCGTGCGGGCGGTGATCGCTGCAGGCATCGTCTACGCGATTTCGACGCTCCTTCTAAACAAGCACACGAGCCCCGCGACGAACCTGGTCCTCGTGCCGGTTGTGCTCGTGATCTACATGCCGTTGATCTACTACACCGACCTCTTCCTCTACCGCCGCCGGCTGCGCAAGAAGGCCGAGGCGCGCTGATGGCGGAGGAGGCTCTCGACGTCCGCACGTTCACCGTCGGCCAGTTCCGCGAGAACTGCTACATCGTGCGCCGCAAGGACGCCGAGGAGGCGATCCTGATCGATCCCGGCGATGAGGCCGAGCGGCTGATCGAGGCCGTCGACGCCGTCGGCGCGCGGATCGCCGCGACGCTGATCACGCACACGCACATCGACCACATAGGCGCGGTCGCGCAGCTCGCTCGCCACACCGGCGCGCCGGTTTACTGCCCCGAGCTCGAGCGCGACATCCTCGCCGACATCGACGGCTGGATGGGACCGCTCGGGTTCACTGCCGGCTATGAGAGCTATGACGCCGACGAGGTGCTCTCGGGCGGCGAACACCTGGACCTGGCCGGCCTCTCGATCGATGTGATTTTCACCCCGGGACACAGCGTCGGCCACCTGACATTCGCGCTGCCCGAGCACGAGACGCTGCTGGTTGGCGACGTCCTATTCCGCGGCTCGGTCGGCCGTGTGGACATCCCGGGCGGCGACTGGCCGACGCTGATGTCCTCGATCTCGCGACTGCTCGATGAGCACCCCGACCCAACGCACGTGCTCCCCGGGCACGGGGCTCGCACGACGCTTGGCGCCGAACGCGCCACCAACCCGTTTCTCACCGAGCTAGCTGCGCGTTGAGCCGCGTCTCGGCCCCGCGGGGGACCTTCGACATCCTGCCCGAGCAGGCGGCCGCGCGAGCGCGCGTCGAGCGCATCGCGAGCGAGCTGCTCGAGCCGGCTGGCTACGGGCGGATCGAGACGCCGACCTTCGAATCCACCGACGTGTTCACCCGCGGCGTCGGCGAGGCGACGGACATCGTCCAGAAGGAGATGTACAGCTTCGACGACGGCGGCGGGCGCTCGCTGACGCTTCGGCCGGAGGGCACAGCGCCAGTCTGCCGCGCCTACGTCGAGCACGGCATGCACAAGCAGCCTCTGCCGGTCCGCCTCTACTACCTCTCGAGCTTCTTTCGCGCTGAGCGGCCGCAGGCCGGCCGCTACCGCCAGTTCTGGCAGCTCGGGATCGAGGCGCTCGGATCCGACGCCCCCGAGGTCGATGCCGAGACGATCGTCCTGCTGGCGACGATCCTCGAGCGCTCTGGGGTGAGCGGCGTCCGGCTCCGTCTTTCGAGCCTCGGCAGCCCTGACACCCGCGCCGCCTATCGCGAAGAGCTCGCTGCCTACCTGCGCGAGCACGCCGACCGGCTCGCCCCCGCGGTCCGCGACCGCGTCGAGCTGAACCCGCTACGCGCGTTCGACTCGACAGACCCTGGAACCCAGGCGGTGATGGCCGGCGCGCCGATGCTGCTCGAGCGCCTGAACGCCGAGGACGCCGCGCACTTTGCGGCCGTCCGAAACCTGCTCGACCGCGCCGGCGTCGCCTGTGAGGTCGATCCGACGCTCGTGCGCGGACTCGACTACTACACCCGCACCGTCTTCGAGTTCACAAGCGACGCACTCGGCGCCCAGTCGGGGGTCGGCGGGGGCGGACGCTACGACGGCCTCGTCGAGGCGCTGGGCGGGCCGCCGACGCCGGGAATCGGCTGGGCCGCGGGAATCGAGCGGATCCTGATGGCCGCGGGGGAGACCTCCGCAGAACAGCGCCGCCTCGACCTCTACGTCGGCTTTGAGGGCAACGGCGCCGACGCCTTCGCGCTGCTCGCCGCCGCGCGCGCGGCGGGCCTCTCCGCGCAGATGGAGTTGATGGCCCGCTCGCCGAAGGGCCAGCAGAAGCAGGCCGAGCGCCTTGGGGCGCGCTTCTTCGCGCGCGTCGAGGGAGACATGGTGCACCTTCGCGACATGAACACCGGCGCAGAGCAGACGATCGAGCACGAAGCGCTCATCGAGCGCGTCCGAGCGGCGCTGTGATGCACGAACCCGCCGCCAATCGCTACCGCGACCGCTGGTGCGGCGACCTGCGCGCCTCAGACGCCGGCGCTGAGGTTCGCGTCGCGGGCTGGGTACACCGCCGCCGCGACCACGGCGGGCTGATCTTCATCGACCTGCGCGACCGCTCGGGGATCCTCCAGCTCGTCTTTCATCCCGACAGCGCGCCGGCCGCCCACGCCGCGGCCCACGAGCTGCGAAGCGAAGCGGTGATCAGCGTCGCCGGCACGATCGTCAGGCGCGAGGAGATCAACATCAACCCCGAGCTCGGCACCGGCGAGATCGAGCTCGCGGTCAGCGGGATCGACGTCCTTGCCACTTCGCCGACGCCGCCCTTCCCGCTCGATGAAGACACCGCCGTCGACGAGGTCCTGCGCCTTCGCCACCGCCCGCTCGATCTGCGCCGCGAGCCGATGCGCGACGCGCTCGTGCTGCGCCACCGCGTCGTGCGAGAGATGCGCGAGGTCCTCGAGCGTCACGACTTCCTCGAGATCGAGACGCCGATCCTGACCGCGGCGACGCCCGAGGGGGCGCGTGACTTCCTCGTCCCCTCGCGCCTTCAGCGCGGCTCGTTCTACGCGCTCCCACAGTCGCCGCAGATCTTCAAGCAGCTGCTGATGGTCGGCGGTCTCGAGCGCTACTTCCAGATCGCGCGCTGCTTTCGCGACGAGGACCAGCGCGCCGACCGCCAGTTCGAGTTCACGCAGCTCGACATCGAGATGTCGTTCGTGACCGCCGAAGACGTCATCGCCGTCACCGAGGAGGTCATGAGCTCGGTCTTCGCCGTCGCCGGCTTCGGCGTCGCTTCGACCCCCTGGCCGCGGATCAGATACGCCGAGGCGATGGCGCGCTTCGGAAGCGACCGCCCGGACACGCGCTTCGGCCTCGAGCTGCGCGACGTCTCGGCGATCGTGCGCGGCAGCGAGTTCAAGGTCTTCGAGGGCGTGCTCGCCGGCGGCGGCGTCGTGCGGGCGATAAACGCCGGCGCCCGCGAGCTCTCGCGCTCCGAGCAGGACGCGCTCAGCGAGTTCGTGCAGCGCTACGGCGCAAAGGCCGTCGCGCCGATCACCGCCGGCGACGGCGGCTGGCACGGCAACCTCGCGAAGTTCTTCAGCGGCGAGCAGATCAGCGCCGTCAACGAGGCGCTCGAGGCATCCGATGGCGATCTGCTCCTGTTCGTCGCCGACTCCGATCGCGTCGCCGCGGCAGCGCTCGGCGCGCTGCGGCTCGAACTCGGCGAGCGCTTCGGGCTGATCGATCACGCCCGCCACGACGTGCTGTGGGTCGTCGAGTTCCCGATGTTCGAGTACGACGAGGCCGAGGGCCGCTACACGGCGATGCACCACCCGTTCACCGCTCCCGCGCCGGCGACGGGCGCCGAGGAAGTCGACTTCGCCGACCCCGCGGCGCTGCTCTCGCACGCCTACGACCTCGTCGTCGACGGAACCGAGCTCGGCGGCGGCTCGATCAGAACCCACGAGGCGCAGATCCAGCGAAGCGTGTTCGCGGCGATCGGCCTGAATGGCGAGGAGGCTCAGGCCCGCTTCGGCTTCCTGCTCGACGCGCTTCGCTACGGCGCACCGCCGCATGGCGGCATCGCCTTCGGCATCGACCGTATCGTCGCGATCCTCGCCGGCCGCGAGTCGATCCGCGAGGTGATCGCCTTCCCGAAGACCGCCAGCGGCGCGGATCCCCTCAGCGGCGCCCCGACGCCGATCGAGGCGAAGGCGCTTCGCGACCTCGGACTGCGCCCCGAATAGGTCAGGCGCCGCCGAGCTGGGCGGCCTTGACGACCAGCAGGACCATCGAAACGAGCAGGTAGCCGCGCATCGCAAGCATCGCAGCCTTGCGGCCGCGCGACCAGACGGCCGGCTCGAGGAAGGTCAGCTGGGGCATCGTCCACTGTGAGCGCGGGACCGTCGGCCCCTCCTCGATGATCGTCACCTGCGCGCCCTCGCGGGAGCCGCGCAGCGTCCACGCGCCGAAGGCGAGCATCGTCACCACGAACGCCGCGCCGCCGACGAGCGCGAACTCGGTGACGTCGATGTGCGGGAAGACCGTCGTCGCCATCAGAACCGCGGATAGCAGGACGAGGATCCCGACGATCAGCGTCGCGAGCACGTTCAGCCAGGTCGGGTTGCGCCACGGCCCGAGCACCGCGCGGTCGTTGCACAAGAGCAGCAGGAAGACCGTTGCGCTCGGCAGGAGAACGCCGGCGAGCGCCTGCACCGACGTCGTGATCACGCCGAGCGGCGCGCCCGGGATCAGCACGATCGCCGCCGCGCCCGCAATCAGCCCGGCGAAGATCGCGTAGAACCCGCGCGCGTCGCGGAAGCTTCGATGCAGCGAGCTCTTGGTGCCGAACATGTCGCCGAAGGCGTAGCTCGTCGAAAGCGTCAGCGCCGCGGCGCCGATCAGCGAGGCGTTCAAAAGGACCAGCGCGAAGAACGCCCCCGCCACCGAGCCGAGCTGCACGCGCAGCCCCCGCGCCGTGCCGCCGGCGTCGGTGAAGTGCATGAAGTAGCCGCTGCCGTGGAAGGCGAACGCCGACACCGCCATCAGCGCCGCCGCGCCGATCACGACGACGACCGCGCCGATCCACGTGTCGAGGCGCTCGTAGTTGATCCAGCGCGGCGTGATCCGCTTGTCGATGATGTTTGACTGCTGGAAGAAGAGCTGCCACGGAGCGACGGTCGTCCCGACGATCGCGATGATCAGCAGGACAGAGGTCGAGTTGGCGCCGCCCTGGATCCCGGGCACGAAGAAGTCGCGCGCCACGCTGCCGGCGTCCGGGTGCGACATGAAGAAGAGCGGGATCACCAGCAGGTTTGCGAAGACGAACACGAACATCATTCGCTCCCAGCGCCGGAAGCTCCCGCTGGCGGTCATGGCGACCAGCAGCACCCCCGCGATCGGCACCGAGATGTAATCCGAGACGCCGAAGTAGCTGAGCGCGAGGCTCACGCCGATGAACTCGGTGACGATCGTCAGGAAGTTCAAGAGGAACAGGTCGCCGACCGAGAACCAGCCCCAGAAGCGCCCGAAGCGCTCGTTGATCAGGCGCGCATGGCCGACGCCCGTGACCGCGCCGAGGCGGACGACCATCTCCTGGTTGACGATCAGGACGGGGATCAGCAGGAGCAGCACCCAGAGCAGGCTCGTGCCGTAGTTCTGGCCAGCCTGCGAATAGGTGGCGACGCCGCCGGCGTCGTTGTCGCCGACCATCACGATCAGGCCGGGGCCGAGGATCGCGAGCAGCGCCAGCGCGCGCGCCCGCCAGCTGCGGCGCGCGCCGGTGTCGTGCTGGGCGAGGGTGCCGAAGGCGCCCTGGATGTCGCCGACGTGCGCGCTGTCGAGCACCGCGCGCTCGCGGCGAGGCGTCGTCGTCATGCTGGGGCACCTCCTTTCGCACCTCGCGCCGGCGGGTCGCGCGGCGGGGCGCCGTGGAGGCCTCAGCCGGTTCTCAGCGGCGGTCCCCGGCCAGGACGCCTCGGCGCAGCGTCACGCGCCCGCTACTTCGCGGGGGTTCGCCGTCTTCGTATCTGCTGGGGTCGTCCATGGTGTGAATGTGGTGTAAAGCGCGGCGGCGCATCCGTCGCGCGTCCGCGACCGATTCTACTCGCGCGCGAGCCCGTACCGGCGACGCCATTGCTCGGGAAGGGTGAGTTCCAGAACGTCATCGACGGACACGATCCCGATCGGGCGGCCGTCGGCGTCGACGACCGGCAGCGAGATGAGGTTGTAATCGGTCATCAGCCGTGCGACCTCGGGCACCTCGGCCTCGGCGCCAACCGACGGCGGCGAGTTGTCGGCGACCGCGTCGAGGATCTGCTCGGGCTCGGCCCTCAGAAGCTGGCCGGCCGTGACCAAACCGCAGAGAACCCCGTCGCCGTCGGTCAAAAGCAGCGAGTGGAGCGCCTCGGGGGCGATGTCGTGGGCGCGCGCCGCGGCGATCGCGGTGGCGACGGTCGCCTCGCGCGAGACGACGACGAAGTCGGGGCTCATGACGCCGCCCGCCGTCGAGGGGTTGTAACCGAGCAGCCCGCGGATCTTGCGCTGCTTGGCCGCCGGCATCAGGTCAAGAACGGGGCGGCGACGCTCCTGCTTGATCTCGAGCAGCAGGTCGGCGGCGTCGTCGCTCGCCATCCGCGCCAGAACTGCGGCCACCTCCTGGTCGGAGCGCTGGTCGAGGAACTCGAGCTGGTGCTCATCGTCGAGCTCCTCGAAGACGTCGGCCTCGAGCTCCTTGTCGAGTCCGACGGCCTCGAGGATCTCCTCGCCCTCCTCATGACTTGCGGCCTCGACGAGGTCTGCGATCTGGGCTGGGTGAAGTTGTGCGATTCGGCGGTGGGCGAGGCGCAGCCGCGATGTCGGGACGTGCCCGACGAACGGCTCGAGCTCGGTCCAGGCGACGAACTGATCGTGGGCCTCGGTGCCGCCGCGCAGGGCCTTGGGCATCAGGCGGCGAAAACGGGCCCCGAGGCTGGGGTCGATCCCGGCCACGCGCCAGGCCCCGTCGTCGTGGACCAGCTCGACCTCGCCGGCGCGCACGAGGCGGGCCGTGTTGACGTTGATCAGGCTGTGTCCGAGCAGGTCGGAGCGCAGCAGCACCTCGCCGGGGCGGCGCTCGAACTGGGCGAGGTTGAGCTTCGTCGTCGAGGCGTGCGCGCCGCCGGGCTCAAGACGCGCGATGCGGTTCGCGGGGACGAACAGCAGGCGACCGCCGATCGCGGCGCGAAGGCCGATCACGGGCGGCAGCGGGTCGGCGAGATCCAGGCGCGCGATCAGGTCGTCGACGCGGCCGAGGCGCTCGCCCGCGGAGTCAAGGAGCGGGCTCCCCGCGAGCGAGGAGAGGTGGAGAACGCCGTCAGGCATCGCCGTTGAGTCACAGACTAATGGGTATCGGCGTCGAATTCGCGTCGATCCGGCTAATGCCCGCCCGCAGCGTGCCGAAGAGAGAATCGATGAGCCTGCGTTTCCCGGGCAGCGTCCCAACGCGGCGATTTGCCGTGCTCGCGCTCGCGCTGAGCGCGGTCGTGCTGGGCGGATGCGGGACCCCTGCCGTCGTCAAGCCCGTCGCCACGCCGCTCCCGGGGTTCAAGCGCGCCATCCAGTCGGCTCAGAACCTCGTCACCCAGAGCGAGCAGCAGG
>DATGHN010000212.1:0-23661 GCA_035308005.1 Solirubrobacteraceae bacterium | reverse complement strand
ATCACCTGCATCGTCGGACCCAACGGGGCGGGCAAGTCGACGCTGCTCAGCACGATCAGCGGCCTGCTGCGACCCCGCCGCGGCGAGATCCGCTTCCGCGGCGAGCGCCTGAGCGGGCTCTCCCCCAGGGAGATCGTCGCCAGGGGCGTCTCGCTCGTGCCCCAGGCGCACAGCCTCTTCCCCCAGATGACGGTGCAGGAGAACGTCGAGATGGGCGCCTTCACGATCCGCGACCGCAAGCTCGTCGCCGAGCGACTCGCCGCTGTTGCCGAGCTCTTCCCGATCGTCACGCAGCGCTCCAAGGAGCGCGCCGGCAGCCTCTCGGGCGGCCAGCAGCGGCTCGTCGAGTTCGCGCGCTGCATGATGCTCGACCCCAAGCTGATCATCCTCGACGAGCCCTCGATGGGGCTTGATCCGCAGACGCGCGGCGCGGTCTTTGAGACCGTCTCGGTGATGAACGCCCAGGGCCGCACGATCCTGCTGGTGGAGCAGAACGCCCGCGCCGGGCTCAAGCTCTCAACGAGCGGCATCGTCCTCGAGAACGGAATGGTGCGCCTGCGCGGCAGCGGCCGCGAGGTGCTCGAGCATCCCGAGATCGGTGCCCTGTATCTCGGCGGTTCCGTGGCGCAGGCCGCCTGACGCAAACAGTTGACGGCGCCACATGGTGCTAGCTATATTGGCGTCATGAAGATCGATCGCGCCGAAACAACGCTTGTCTTCGAGCAGGTCGCGGCAGAGATCCGCCGGGCGATCCTCGACGGTGAGGCGCGGCCCGGAGAGCGCCTCCCTCCCGCGCGCGACCTCGCAGCCGAGCTCGACGTCAACACCAACACCGTGCTGCGGGCGCTGCGGCTCCTACGCGACGAGGGATTGCTCGAGTTTCGCCGCGGACGCGGCGTGACGGTCGCGGGCACTCCCGAGCGCACCGCCGTGCTCAACCAGGCGCGAGCGCTGATCGCGCTGTCGCGCCGTCACGGCTATCGCCGCGACGAGCTCGTGGCGATGATCGAGGGCCTCCCCTGAGCGTCCTCGAGCGCGAAAGCACCTTCAGCGACGAGGGGGCGCACGCGCTCTTCGAGGAGGCAGTTCGCCTGGAGCTCGTGAGCTAGGAGCCTGGCGGTGCCGCGGGCGGCGCTGGCACCGCCGTCGGGTCGCTCGACGCCGTCACCGGAGCGGTCGGCAAAGTGCTCGACGGCGACTGGCCGCTGGATGCCGCCGTCACCTCGGCAGCCATCAGCGCCTGGCGGCGGGCGGCGCGGCGAGCCATGCGCAGGCCGTGGTGGTTGGCGTGGATCCACTCACGATCCTTGTGCAGCGTCCAGCGCCAGCCGTAGACCGCGCGGTCGCAGAGCGGGTCATCGCGGCGGGCCCAGTTGCTGCTCATCATCGGCACCGCCTCGCTGTCGGAAAGGCCCAGCGTGTGGCCGTACTCGTGAGCGATCAGCACGCACAACATGTACTTGGTGTTGGAGTTGCCGGAGGTGCCGAGCGCCCATGCGACCGGCGCGACATCGATCGTGCAGGCCGACAGCGCCGTCTCAGCCCAGACGTCGGCGGCGGGAACGATCGTCCCGTTGTCGCCGATGCCGTCCTGCATCTGCGTGACGAGCACCTGGTCGGCGAGGCACGGGGAGCTGAGCGTCGGCCGCTCGATGGCCCAGAACTCACCGGCCAGGCGCAGGTAGCGCTTGACGATGTGAGCGGTGCTGACGTCGGTGACACCGCTGACGGGGGACGCAGGTGCGCTGACACCGGGGGTCGCGCTGGCGGCGGGGGACGTCGGCAGCCCGTCGGCGCTCGCCGCGACGGGCAGGGCGAGCGCGAGCAGGAGTGGGAGGATCGACGCGAAGCGTTTCATCGAAGCGGCCTCGCATCTCGTGTCGTCGCAGGCGCGAGCGCGCTTTACGAATCGCGCGTCTATCGGTCATTTGTCCAGGCCCGGACGTCAAGCCAGCCGGGGCGCGCTGGCGAGCACCGTGCGGTGCTCCATCACGAATGAGCCGCCGATCGCCTCGATCGCCTCGCCGGCCGCCTCGAGCAGGCGGTCCCGCCGCTTCGCGGGGAGAGTGCGGTATTCGCTGCGCGTCTCGAGCCGCTCGACCCAACCCGTCGTGTCGTAGCTCTCCTCCCATCTGAACTCGCGCTTTTGGGCGGCGCCGAGCAGCGGGCAGGCGGCAAACGCCGCAACGGCCGCCTCGATCCGCTCGGCGGGGCGCGGCTCGCGCTCGAGGCTCGGCTCGAGTCGCGCGTAGACGTCGGCGAGCGCGTCGCGGACGTGGTCCGGACGCTCGCCGAGGTTCCAGAAGACGGCGATGCGGCCATCAGCGACGAGGACCTCCGCAGCACGAGCGGTGCCCCGCTCTGGGTCGATCCAGTGCCAGGCCTGCGCCGCGACGACGAGGTCGAAGCGACGGCCGGCGTCGGGCCAGGACTCAAACGGCGAGACCTCGACGTCGAGCCCCTTCGCCGCTGCGACCGCCGCCATTCGCGGGTCGACCTCGATGCCGAGCACCTCGCAGCCGCGCGCGCCAAGCAGTGCGGACGCGATTCCGGTGCCGCAGCCCACGTCGAGGACGCGCTGCGCGCCGTCGCGCAGCAGGTGATCGATCAGCGCCGGCGGGTAGCTCGGGCGCGCCCGGTCATAGAGCTCCGCCGCCGATCCGAACGACTCCGCTCGGGCGCGATTCAGGTGCAGCATCCCGTCAGATCTTGGCAGCCACCAGCGCCGCGAAAGGCGCGCCGCTCAGTGGTGGTGGCGAAATGCGGTCCAGATGGAGAAGCGGCTCTCGAGCACCACAGCCAGCACGAGCCCGCCGACCAGCGCACCCGCCAACGCGAGGATCCGCGCCCCCCTCCCGCCGCCGTGGTCGTCATAGGCGATACGGCGATCCGCGACGAGGCCTGCAGGGAGATCGACCAGGTGGCCCAGCACGTGCAGTGCCGTGACGGCTACCCAGACGATGAAGCTCAGCTTGTGAAGCGGGCGGAGGACCCCGCTCTGCGCAGGGGCGACGAACAGGAGCGCAACGCCGGTCGCGAAGACCACGACCGTCGACACGACAACGAGCGGCGCGATCGCGCGCATGATGTCGGGAGGCGGGCCTTTCTCGCGGTAGGTGGCGGAGCCCGTGTAGTAGCGGACGAAGCGGTAGCCGGTGCTCGCCATCTTGAGCGCGACCGGGCCGAGCAACAGCATGCCGATGAACATGTGCGCGTCGAGGAGAGCCCCGATGCGCACGATCGTCACGCCAAGCGCCGCGAGCAGAAGGATCAGCACCACGCCGTTGATCGCCGTGAGCTGCTCGTTGCCTGCCGTGCCGCCGCCAATCAGACGTTGCAGTCGCGCGCGGCGTCGGTCGGCCCCCGCTTCCATCGCGACTCGAGTCTTCGCGCTGTCGCTAAAGAACGAGTTAGAACGCACTGAGAATGTGCCCCGGGCGGCGGCGCAGGGCGAAGAATGCGCCCTGCGCCGGCCGCCGCCAACCCACGGGATGCTAGGTTGGGCGCCGTGACGCCTTCGGCCCTGCCGCCCCGGTCGTGACCCATCTCGTACTCGCTTCGTCGAGCACGCTGAGCTATTTCCAGGCGGTCGTCCTGGGTCTCCTGCAGGGCGTCACCGAGCTCTTCCCGATCTCAAGCCTCGGGCACACCGTCATCTTCCCGTCGCTGTTTGGCTGGCACAAGCTCGTCGCGGCGCAATCCGCGTCCGAATCCTTCTGGCTGGCGTTCGTCGTCCTGCTTCACGTCGGCTCGGCGCTCGGCCTGCTCGCCTACTTCTGGCGCGATTGGGTCGAGATCATCACGGCCTTCTTCCACACGCTCGTGACGCGCAAGATCAGCACCCCGACGGAACGCCTCGCCTGGCTGATCATCATCGCGAGCATCCCTGCGGCGGTGCTCGGGTTGGCCCTCGAGCACACGCTGCGCACGATCACCGCCAAGCCCGAGATCGCCTCGATCTTCCTTGTCGTCAATGGATTCCTGCTGCTGGGAGCCGAGCAGGCGCGGCGCCGAGCGGCGGTGCGCGAGCTCGCTGTCCGCGAGGGCGCCAAGCCCGACGGTGGCCGTCAGCTCGGCACGCTCGACTTCCGCGAGGCCGGCATCATCGGCGTCGCCCAGTCGACCGCGCTGGTCGCGGGCATCAGCCGCGACGGCGTCTGCATGGGAGCCGGCCTCTCACGCGGTCTCGACCACAGCGACTCCGCCCGCTTCGCATTCCTTCTGGCCACGCCGATCATCCTCGGCGCCGGCATCGTCAAGATCGGCGACATCACCGGCCCGCTCGGCGCCGGCGTGCGGGGTCAGGCGCTCGTCGCCTGTCTCGTCGCGGCGGTCGCTGCGCTGTTCACCGTGCGCTTCCTCGTGCGCTGGTTTCGCTCGCGCACGCTCACGCCATTCGCCGTCTACTGCCTGCTGTTCGGCACGGCGATGGTCTTCTACAACGCCTGAGCGGGCAGCGGCCTAGCCGCCGAGCGCGGCCGAGTAGTCGGAATCCTCGACCGGCTCGAGCCACTGCGTCTCGCCGATCGATATCGCCAGATGGGACACGAAGCTGTCCTCGAGCGCACCATGCCAATGCTCCTCACCCGCGGAGATGTGCACCGTGTCGCCGGCGGTCAACGGAGCGCCGTGGCCGTCGCGCGTCTGAATCCAGCCGCCGCCGATCGTCACGTGCAGAACCTGCGCGACCTCGTGGCGGTGCCAATGCGTCCGCGCGCCCGGCTCGAAGAAGACGGTGTTGACGGTCACGCCTTCCTTGGTCGAGAGCAGCGCGTCGGCCCAGACGCGGCCCGTGAAGGTCGGCCCGCGCAGCTCCGACGGCTTGTCCTCGCGTCCTCGGCTGATTCTCATTCCGAACCTCCTCGCTCGTAGTCCTGCAGGCGAAGGCCGCCCGCCGCGTCACCGATCGCGTCGACGACGCGGTTGCTTATCTGCTTCCCGTATCCAAGCGCGCTCGCCATGTCGAAGGCGCCCAGGCAACTCGGCCCCGTAAAGCTGGTGACGCCGAGCTGGCGCAGGAGCTCCAGGTAGAGACGGACGTCCTTTGCCATCAGATCATTGGTCAGCCCGCCCTCGAGGTAATCGCCCTCGATGATCCGCGGGAAGCGGTTCTGCGTCGCGAAGTTGACGCCCGAGGAGTGGTTGAGCACGTCGAGGAGCTTCGCGAGGTCGAGTCCCGCCGCCCGCCCGGCGACCATCGCCTCGGCGGTCGCGGCGAGGCTGATCGCGTTGAGGAAGTTATTGAGCAGCTTCGCCGTGTGGCCGGATCCCGGGCTGCCCATCAAGTAGACGTTGGCAGCGAAGGTCGCGACGATCGCCTCGACGCTGGCGAGCGCATCCGCCGAGCCGCCGACCATGATCGCCAGCGTCCCCTTCTCGGCGGCCACAGCGCCACCGGAGATCCCGGCGTCGAGGAACTCGGCCCCTTTTGCGGTGAGGTCGGCGTGGATGCGCATGCTCGAAACAGGGTCGGCGGTGCTGAGGTCGATCACGATCTGGCCCGCTCTGACCGCCGTGGCGACCCCGCCCTCGCCGTAGACCACCCTCTCGATCACCGTGCTGTCCGGTAGCGAAAAGAACAGGACAGCGGCGCGCTCGACCAGCGCACCGAGCGATTCCTCCGCTTCGATGCCGGCGCGGCCCGGCGCTCCGGCGTCCGCGTCGTAGCCACTGATCGCAAATCCGCCGTCGTGAATCCGCCGCGCGATGCGCCCGCCCATGTTCCCGAGGCCGACCATCCCGACGTGCCGGCTGTCGGGGGTCATCGCGCCGCTCGCGAGGAGAAAGTACTCACGCCGACCCGTCGCCAGACGCCGCGGCGAGCTCCTCGATCAGGATCGGCACGCCCACGGTGGCGGAGTGGATCCCGATGACGCTTGCCAGCTCGATGACCTCGAGGACCTCTTCGCGCGTCGCGCCGTAGCCGAGCGCGTTGCGGATGTGCTGACGAAGGCCGGAGACGTAGAGGTGGGTTGCGGAGACGTCGAAAGCCGTGTAGATCAACTCCTTGACCTTCGGCTCGAGCGTCCCGCTGACCCACGGCACCGACGAGAACTGGGTGTAGGCGGCGAAGAAGTCGGCGTCGAGCAGCAGCATCTCGTTCCAGAAATCGTTCCAGTAGCCGCGCTTGGCCTCGAAGTCCCTCTTGTATTCGAGCTGGCGCTCGTCGAACTCGCGAGATATCGGCGTTCCGGCCGCCTCGAGCTCCTCGAGCAGGATCGGGACGCCGATGTTGCAGGCGTGAATGCCGAGCGTCGCCGTCAGCTCGAGCACCTCCATGATCTCGGCCGCCGTCGCACCGTAGGACAGCGCCAGCTTGATGTGCGCGCGGATGCCCGGGACGTAGAGGTGGGTCGCCGCCGCGTCGACGGCGATGTAGACGAACTCCTTGACCTTAGGCTCAAGTGGCCCGGAGCGCCACGGGACCGATGAGAAGTTGACGTAGGACTCAAAGAAGTCCTCGTCCATCTCTAGCAATCCCTCCCAGATCGGATTCCAGTAACCGCGTGCCTCGATGAACTCCTCGCGGAGCTGCTTCTTGCCCTCGGTGCTCACGGGCCTCCCTCCGTGCCGCCGGTGGACTCTCGTCCGCTCATGCGACGCGCACGGCCAGCGCGGATGGGCCGGACTCAAAGGCGGGAAAACGCGCCGCGACCTCGGGGTCGTGTCCGGGAACGAGCACCGCGCCCGACTCGGCGAGCTCGCGCAGAAGGTCGAATGCGGCGTACATCTCCTCGAGGTCGGCGATCACGCCGAAAGGCCGGTCGAGCTCGAGCTCCTCGTAGAAGTGCACGGCGTCCGAGGTGAGTACGACCGGGCCCGACTGGGTGTCCACGACCGTGACCTGCTGGCCCGGGGAGTGGCCGCCGACGCAGTGGGCGGTGATGCCCTCGCGGATCTCCTCGACGCCGTCGAGCAACCGCACGCGGCCCTCGCGGGCGGCTGCCGCGACGAGCTCGACCTCGGACGCCTCGACGTGCGAGGCGAACTGCGCGCGGGTTGCCAAGCCAGAGGTCCAGAAGTCGAGCTCGCGTCGAGGCAGCGTCAGGCGCGCATGCGGGAACGCGGCGAGGTTTCCGATGTGGTCGTAGTGCATGTGCGTGACGATGACCGTCGACACGTCGGCGGGCTCGATGCCGGCGTCGCGCAGCGCATCGAGCGGCTCGCGAAGGCAGGTGCGCCCCCGTCTGGCACCCGCCGCTGGGGCGAAGCCCGTATCGACGAGGATCGTCTCGCTCCCATCGCGCAGCGCCCAGAACCAGTACGCCATCTCGACCTCTGCGTCCGCTTCGCCGTAGGAGGCGTAGCGGTAGTAGAGGTCGCTCTTGAGCGCGGCCAGTGAGCCGTAGCGGATCGCGAGGATCTCGTAACAGGTCGGCGAGGAGCGGGCCTTCGCGGCGACGGCCTCAGCCGCCGTCATCGTCACCCTCGGCGACGGTGATCCCCTTGCTCTCGAGCTCCTCGAGGACGCCGTCGACGACGCGAAAGGCCTCCATTCCGGCCGGGACGCCGCAGTAGATCGTCGCCTGAAGCAGCGCCTCCTGCATCTCGCGCTTGGTGCACCCGTTGGTGACTGCGCCTCGCGCGTGGACGGCGAGCTCGTGCGAGCGCCCGAGCGCCGTCAGCATCGCGAGGTTGAGCAGGCTTCGGTCGCGCCGGGCGAGGCCGGGGCGCGCCCACGGCCCACCCCAGCAGTACGCGGTGACCAGCTCCTGGATGGGCTGCGAGAAGGACGATGCAGTGTCGAGTGAGCGCTGAACGTGCTCTGCTCCGAGCACCTCGCCGCGGATGCGCAGGCCCTCCTCGAAGCGGTTGCCGTCGCCCGTCGCCACGGGCGCATTGTATGACAGTAATCCCATCCGAAAGAGCAAACACCGCGAGTGTCGGTGAGAATGAGCGCCGTGGCCGGGGCGGATCGAAGCTGATGGATGCACGCGAAGTGCGGCTCGATGCCGAGCTGACCGCGCGCCTGGCCGAGCGCGCGGAGGCGCTGGCGTCGCTTGGGTCGCTTGCGGAGGACTCGCCCGCCCTCTCCGAGGCTGAGCGGGCGTCGCTGGCCCGCCTCACCGAGCGCCTCGCGAACACCTACCCCTACGGCGAGCCGCGCTACGTGGGACAGATGCTCAAGCCACCCCATCCGCTCGCCTGGGCGGCGTACGCAACGGCGATGCTGCTCAATCCCAATAACCACGCCCTCGACGGCGGGCCGGCGACCGCGGAGATGGAGCGCGAGGCGGTCGCCGCGATCGCGGCGCTGTTCGGCCTGGGCTCACCGCTCGGCCACCTCACATCCTCGGGCACGATCGCGAACCTCGAGGCGCTCTGGGTCGCACGCGAGCTTCGCCCCGGCGAGATCGTCCTGTACGGCGAGAACGCGCACTACACGCACGAGCGGATGTGCGCCGTGCTCGGCATCGACGGTGCGGCGGTCCCCCAGGATGAGCTCGGGCGTATGGACACCGCCGCCCTCGAGCACCGCCTCGCGGCCGGCGATGTCGGCACCGTCGTCGCGACGCTTGGCACGACCAGCCTCGGCGCGCTCGACGACGTCGGCGCGATCGCCGACGTGTGCGCAGCGCACGGAGCGCGCCTTCACGTCGATGCCGCATACGGGGGGTTCTTTGCGCTGATCGCAGACGGCGGCGAGCCCGCCGTGCAACCCGGTCCGTTCGCCGCACTCGCGCGCGCCGACTCGATCGTCGTCGACCCCCACAAGCACGGGCTGCAGCCCTACGGATGTGGCTGCGTGCTGTTCGCAGACCCCGCCGTCGGGCGCCTCTACGCGCACGACTCTCCCTACACCTACTTCACCTCAAGCGAGCTGCACCTCGGTGAGATCAGCCTCGAATGCAGCCGTGCCGGCGCTGCCGCCGCCGCTCTGTGGACGACGTTTGACGCCCTGCCGCTGACGCGTGCGGGACTCGGTTCGGTGCTCGCGCCGTCGCGCGCGGCCGCGATCGCGCTCGCCAGCGAGCTCGAGCGATCAGAGATCGAGCTCGTCGTCGAGCCGCAGCTCGACATCGTCTGCCCGTTCCCGCATGTCGCCAGCGCGTCGGCGATCACGGCACGCTGCGAGGCCGCCTTCGACAGCCTCGCGCGGGCCGGCTGGCACGCAGCAAAGCTGCGCGTCTCAGCCGACTGGCTGCGTCGCCGCCACCCCTGGGTCGAGGCGGACACAAGCGAGGTGACGACGCTGCGCCTGGTTTTGATGAAGCCGTCGCACGCCCCGATCGCCGCTGAGCTGGCGTCGGTCCTGCGCGAGTATCTCTAGATATCGGCGCTCTGAGACTGCGGCAGATCGCAGGTGCGGGGCGTGAACGAGCCGGTACCGCTGGCGACGACAGAGGTTCCAGTCCCGGAGCCGGAGAGCGTGTTGTCGGCGTTTAGCACCGTGAACGGGTCGCTGATACCGAGTCCCTCGATGTCGAAGATTCCGCCCGCTGTCGACAGGGTCACTGCGTTTGCGGCCGTGGTGTTCGCCGTCACGATCTCATTGGGGGCGGCACCGCTGGCGTCGGCGTTGAGGCACACGCCGGCGCCGCTCGAGCCGTCGACGCTCATGTCGAGGCCATCGCCAGAACCGCTGCCGTTCATCGCGACCAGCGTGCGCGTCATCGACAGCGCGAGCTGGCCGCTGCTGGTCGCGCTTGCATCGATGCCCGCCCCAGTGGCGATGTCGTAGATGCTGTTCTGGTTGATGTCCGCGACCAGCTCGCCGACGCCCGAGGCCGTCAGCACGATGCCGTCGCCGGTCGCCGAACCGGATCCGGCCGTGCCGCTGTTGCCGATCGTGTTCTTCAGGATGTAGCCGTTGCTCCAGCCGCCGTCGGCCAGGTCGATCGCGTTGCCCTGAGTGCCGGTGATCGTGTTCTTCTCGAGGTCGAAGACCTGTTGGACGCCGCTCGTGGACCCATGGTTGCCATGGGTGTAGATGCCCATCGCGCCGCCGCTCAGCGTGCTTTGCAGCACGGTCAGCGCCTGCACGCCGCTGGCGTCGATGTCGTTGCCGCTGTTGGCGGTGAGGTTGACGACGTTGAAGGAGACGGGGCCGGTGTTCGTCAGCGAGATCGCCGCCGCGCCGGTCGTGTGCTGAATCGTGCCGCCCGTTCCAGGACCGTTGTTCTGCCCGCCGATCAGGAAGCTGCCGGTGCCGGTGTTGTCGAGCACGATCCCCGGGCTGGCCGACGCGCCGCCGCTGCCCGCGTTGATCGAGAGGAAGTTCAGCCCGAGCCCGCCGATCGAGGTCGATTCGACATCGAGCGCGGGAGTTCCGGTCGAGGCGAGGGTGTTTCTCGTGTCACTCGCGGTGACCGTGCCGCCCCCGGTTGCCACGAACGAGGGATTGCTGCCCGTCGAGGCGTGGATAAGCCCGCTGAAGGTGACCGCCGAGCCGCTGTTGCCGACGAGATCGAGGCCCGTTCCGTTGTCGGTGACGGCGCCGCTGAGGAGTATCGAGCCGGACCTGAAGTTCTGAATCGAAACCGAGTGTCCGGAGGTTGAGCTGATCGCGGCGCCGACCGTGGCGCCGGCGTCCGTGGCGCCGCCGCCGCTGACGTCGAGGCCATCGCCGCTTCCACCGGTGATGCTCACCGTCGCGGGAATCGAGAAGCTGTCGGCGTTGTCAACCGTCACCGCGGCTCCCGAGCCGTTCGTGACGTTCAGGCCGTTGAGTGCGTCGGCGTCGGTCATCACCACGCCGTCGTCAAGCGTCGGGTTGGTGCCCGACGGCATCACGACCCAGTCCGATCCGAGCTCGAGGCCCTGGGACTGTCCTTCGAGGGTCTCGCTCGCTCCAAGCGTGATCGACGTGTTGTAGGTGCCGCCGTAGACAAAGATCGTGTCCCCGCTCGCGGCTGCCGAGCCCGCGGCTGAAAGCGTCTGGAACGGGGCGCCGCCGCTGCCGTCGCCGCCCGCCGAGGCTGCCTGGTTGACGTACCAGACCGTCGAGCCGGCGAAGTTGATCGTCGCGCTCGCTGTCGCGCTCTGACCCTCGCTTGTGTCGACCGTGTAGGTGAAGGTGTCGCTCGTGCCACGGAATCCGGTTGGCGGCTCGTAGTTGAACGTCCCGTTCGAATGCATCGTGACCGTCCCGCCGTGGGCGGTCGTGATCGCGCCCGGCGTCGTCGAGAGGGTGCCTCCGTTGGGATCGCTGTCGCCGGTCAGCGCTGAGCCGCCGCGGTAGATCTCCGGAGCGTTGATCGCCGTGCCGCCCTCCTGAAGCAGGGTGTTGCCGACGGCGCCTGAGAAGGTCTCGGGCACGACGTTCGGAGGAACGGCGCCAACGACGATCGAGACCGCCACAGGCGCAGTCTCCTGACCGGCGGAGTCGACGGCGTCGAAGCTGAAGCTGTCGACGCCGGTGAAGCCGCTGCGGGGGCTATAGGTGAACGAGCCGTCGGCGTTGACGCTCACGAAACCGTTTGAGGCGCCGTTGACGACCTGCGCCTGCAGTCCATCGCCGACGGCGCCGGCGAGCAGCCCGGGAGCGCCGACGTTGAGCACCGAGTTTCCGGCGACCTGGTAGGGCGCTGGGGACACGGCGAGCGGGGCGACCGCGATCGAAACGGTTGCCGGGCCCGAGGTCTCACCGGAGAGGTCGGAGTCGCGATAGGAGAACTGATCGACGCCCGACCAGCCCGACGCCGGCGTGAAGGTGAACGCGCCGTTCTTTGAGAGCGTCAGCGTTCCGTGCGCGGGGCCCTCCACGAGCTGGGCGCCCAGGCCGATTCCGTCGTCGTTGGCCAGCACGCCGTCGGCGGCATCGACCGAGATCTCCTGGTTTGCCGCGGTCGCATAGGCGTCACCGTTGGCCGTCGGAATCGCCGTCACCGTGACGGCGGCGGTCGGCAGGTTCGTGGGGAAGCTCAGCGTCGTCGACGTCCCGCCGTTGCCCGTATAGACGCAGCGCAGCTGCTTGACCTTCACCCAACGGCGATGACGGCGGACGCGGATGCTCACCGCCTGCCGGGTGTAGTGGCTGCGGCAGTGCGCCCCTGCGCTCGTCAGCAGGTAGTAGGAAGCCGGAGTCGAAGCGGTCGCGACCGGAGCGCAGACGAGCATGCAGACCGCTCCGGCGGCGGCGAGCCAGGGGCGAAGGTTACGGGCCATTCGCCCACAGGCATCGTCCGTTTGCGCCCGTGGGATGGGCGATCTGGACAACTTGGCACGGACCGCGCGGAGCTGCCTACCGCTCGCTGGACGGCGCGGGAACCAGGCCGGTCTGGATCGCGGACTCGGCCGCCGTGGCCGATCGTCAGCCTGCTACCGCCGCCACTCCGATCTCGCGCGCCGGAACCTCGCCCCAGAGGCGCTCGAGGGCATAGAACTCGCGGACCTCGGACGTGAAGATGTGGACCACCACGTCGAGGTAGTCCATCAGCACCCATTGCCCGCGTGTCAGTCCCTCGACGCGCGCTGGGAGCGTGCCAAGATCGGTCTTGACACCCAGATGAATCGCGTCATGGATCGCCTTGACCTGGCGGTCGCTTGACCCCGAGCACACCACGAAGAAGTCGGTGTAGTCGATGACCCCGCGCAGATCGAGCTCGACGATCGAGGAAGCCTTCTTGTCGTCGGCATAGGCGGCCACGGCCGCCGCGAGCTGCTCCGAATTCACTGGTAAAGCCTCCGTTGCTCGATGTATTCCGCGACGTCGTCGGCGACCAGATAATCGATCGTCCGACCCTCCTTGATGCGGCTTCGCAGCGCCGAGGATGAGATGTCCAGGCGCGGAACGTCGATGTATTTGATCCGCTGCGCTCCGATCATGCCGCCAAGGCGAGCTCGCACCTCTTCACGTCGGGCCCCCGCCCGCTCCGCCACCGCCAGGCTCGCCAGCTCGAGGATCGCCTCGGGCTCTCGCCAGCTCGGCAGCGACCAGGCCATGTCGCCTCCGACGATGAAGGTCAGCTCGTCACCTGGTGCGCCAGCATGGATCTGCCTAAGCGTATCGACCGTGAACGACGGCCCGTCGCGCTCGATCTCGATCGCGCTGGCGGACAGCCAGCTGGTGTGGGGGCCGATCGCGAGGCGGCACATCTCTAGACGATGCTCCGCGCCGGGCTCGTTCTCGACAGGCTTGTGGGGCGGAACGCCGGCCGGAATGAGCATCACGCGATCGAGCCCCAGCTGGGCCCGGGCTTCGCTTGCGCAAACCATGTGGGCGAGGTGCGGCGGGTTGAAGGTCCCGCCGAGGATGCCGACGGCCGTCAACTACGAACGTGCCCGTCGCCCTCGACGAGGTACTTGGCGGCGCACAGCTCGCGCAGTCCGATCGGTCCGCGGGCGTGCAGCTTCTGGGTCGAGTTGCCGATCTCGGCGCCCATGCCGAACTCGCCGCCGTCGGTGAAGCGGGTCGAGGCGTTCACGTAGACGCAGGCAGCGTCGACGTCTGACTGGAAGCGGCGCGCCGCGTCGCCGTCGCCGGTGACGATCGCCTCGCTGTGGCCGGTCCCGTGGGTGGCGATGTGCTCGATCGCGGCGTCGAGTGAGTCGACGACGGCGACGGCGAGAGTCAGCGCCAGATACTCGGTGTCCCAGTCCTCGGCGAGTGCCGCTACAACCGGGACCGCGCCGGCGAGGGCCGCCGCGCGCTCGTCGACGCGAAGCTCGACGCCCGCCTCGTCAAGCGCCGCGAGTGCCGACGGCAGGAACGCTTCGGCGACCGATGCATGCACGAGGAGTGTCTCCGCGGCATTGCAGACACCGGGCCGCTGCGCCTTCGCGTTGAGGACAATCGCCTGTGCCCGCTCGAGGTCGGCGGCGACGTCCACGTACACGTGGCAGTTGCCGGACGCGGCGTAGATGACCGGCACGGTGGCGTGCTCCACCAGCGCCGCCTTGAGCCCCTCTCCCCCGCGCGGGATGATCAGATCGACGTAGCGCTCCTGTTTCGCAAGCTCGGCCAGCTCCTCGCGCCGGCCGCTGGAGAGGATCGAGATCGCACCCTCAGGCACGCCCACCGACTCGGCGGCATCGGCGGCCACTGCGGCAAGGATCGCATTCGAGCGGGCGGCGCTCGAGGACCCGCGCAGGACGATCGCGTTGCCCGACTTCAGGCACAGCGCCGCCGCGTCGATCGTGACGTTCGGGCGCGCCTCGTAGACGACGGCCACGACGCCGAGCGGAACGCGCAGCTTGCGGATCCGAAGGCCGTTGGGCCGCACCTGCTCCTCGAGCAGTTCGCCGACCGGATCGCCTAGCGCCGCGATCTCGCGAGTGCCCGCCGCCATCGCGGCGAGCCGGCGCTCATCAAGCCGCAAGCGGTCCAGCAACGCGTCCGAGAGACCCGCTGCACGCCCCGCCTCGACGTCGGCCGCGTTGGCCTCGAGAATCTCGTCGCGATTGTCCTCGAGCGCCCCCGCGATCGCTTCAAGCGCGGCGTTCTTGACGGTTGTCTCAAGCGCCGCCATCCCACGCGCGGCGCGGCGTGCGCGCGCGCAGACCGCTTCGACGGATTCTGTGGCGAGAGCCATGTGCGAAAGGTTACGCGAGCACGAAGTAGTCCCGGTGAACAGCCTCCTCGACCGCTCGCGGCAGGCGTTCGCGCACGGCCGCGGAATTTCGACCGGCAACCTGGCGCAAATCAGGCGCCGAGTAGTTGCAGATGCCCTTGCCGATCAGGGTGTCGCCCTCGACGACGTCGACCGCGTCGCCGGAATCGAAGGCGCCGCGCACCTCGACGACGCCGACCGGCAGAAGGCTCGTCCCCCCGTCGCGCAGGGCACGTGCAGCACCCGCGTCGACGACGATCGTCCCCCGGCTGGGCTTGGCGTAGCGCAGCCAGAGCTTGAAGCTCGAATAGCGCTGCTCCCGCGGCGCGAAGAATGTGCCCCGCGCCTCCCCGGCGAGCGCCGCCGCGAGCACGCCCTCGCGCTCGCCGTTGCAGATCACAGTCGCGATTCCCGCCGCGGTCGCCATATCGGCGGCGACGACCTTCGAGCGCATCCCGCCCGAACCGTGCGCAGAGGTGGTCTGGGTGATCGTCAGCTCCTCGAGCGCCGCGAAGTCATCGACGCGCTCGATCAGCGTCGCCGTGGCGTCGCTGCGCGGGTCGGCGCTGTACAGCCCGTCGACGCTCGTCAGGATGATCAGGCGGTCGGCTCCGATGAGGATCGCCACCTGCGCGGCAAGGAAGTCGTTGTCGCCGAACGTGATCTCATCCGTCGCGGTTGTGTCGTTTTCGTTGATGACGGGCACCGCGCCCCAGTCGAGCAGCTTGCCGAGCGTCTGGCGCGCGTTCAGATAGCTCGTCCGCGCGCTGACGTCAGAGAAGGTCAGCAGCACCTGCGCCGCCAGCGTGCCGTGACCCGCAAGCAACTCGTCGTACTCGCGGTAAAGGCGCCCCTGGCCGACGGCGCTGGCCGCCTGGAGCTCCTCGATCGCAATCGGGCGGCCTGCGAGGGCGAGCATGCGCGTGCCGCGCGCGATTGCGCCGCTGGTGACGATGACAACCTCCTCACCGGCATCGCGCGCCGCGGCGACCGCGGAGCAGATCCGCTCGAGCACCTCCGCGCGCAGATCACCGTCCTCGGTCGCGACGATCGCCGAGCCGAGTTTGATCACGGTACGGGCCATCGAGGCTGAGCCTAACGGCTCGTTCAGCGTCTTCAGCTGGGCGGGGTTCGTTGAACCGCCTTTGCGTAACGTTCGCAGCGTCGATGTCCGCCCCGACCGGCGACCGTTCGTGATTTACGTCACCGACAACGGCGCCGGCGTGCCGGAGCGAGCGCCGCGCCGTGCCTAGGCGCGCTCGGTTCAGTCTCGCAACAGCACTCGCCGTCACGCTCGGCGTGGTTTTGGTCGTGATCTTTTCCGGCAGCCATCGGTCCGAGCGGCGGCTCATCGCCTCCCGTGCCTTTGCGGGCTACCTGTGGTATGGCCGCGTGACTGCGATGAGCGCAATCTGGAGGGTTCCGAACCTCACCCCGAGCACGCTCGGATCGGCCGCCACGTGGATTGGCGCACAGAGCGGCGGGAGCTCCGGCCCCTTCATCCAGGTCGGCATCGCCGAAGAGCGTCAGATCCCAACAGACGACGTGAAGCTGGGGTTGCCGTCCGCCGGGTACCGGGCATATTGGTACGCATTCTGGAGCGACACGTACCACCACTTCCGCCTCCTTCCGCTGGCCCCGGTGTCGCCTGGCGATGTCGTCGACGCGAGCCTGAGGTTGGTGCGCGGACAGTGGAAGGTTCGGCTCGTGGACGCCCTATCGCTGCTCACGGTCCATTTCGCGACGCGCGACGAGGCCCAGCCGCTGGGCACGGCCGAATGGCTTCAGGAGGACGTGACCAACCTCAAAACCAGCCAGCTCTTCCGCTATCCGCAGCTCTCAGCGATCCGCTTCAGAAAACTGCGCGTCGACGGGGCGCCGCCGAGCGAGGCCGCTCTCGCTCCGGAGTCGATGTCACCCAACGCGAAGCTTACGATCGTCCCAAGCGCGGTGAGCGACGACGGGTTCACGATCCCCGCCGACCGCTAAGGAATCGCGGAGGTCTGCCGCGCGGCCGCGCTCAGGCGTCGAGGTCGAAGAGAACGCCGCCGATCTCGACGTCGTCGCCGGCGGCGAAACCGGCCTCCTGGAGCGCCCGGATCACGCCGATCTGGCGCAGTCGGGTTTCGATGTGGGCGAGCGCCTCGTCGTTGTCGAGGTGGTGGCGAGCGACGAGCAGATCGATGCCTGTGCCGAGCACACGAAACACCCCATCTTCGCCGCGTTCGACGCGAAACCCGCGTCCGCTCGCCGGGCGAAACGTGACGTGCTCGGCGACTGCCTCTTCGAGAGCCTCGTCAGGCTCCGGCGGCTCCGCCTCGACCCGCGCGAACAGCTCGGCCGTGAGCGTCTCGAGGCCAAGCCGGGTGGCGCTCGAGGTCACAAGCACCGGTACCTCCTCACCGAGACGCGAGCGCCACTGCGCCGCGGCCGAGTTCGCCACCTCCTCGGTCACGAGGTCGGCCTTTGACAGCGCGAGCACCCGGGGCAGCGACGTCAGGCGCGGGTCGTGTTGCGCGAGCTCGCGCTCGACGACAGCGTGGTTCTCGAGCGGGTCCGACCCATCGAGCGGCGCGAGGTCAAGGACGTGCACGAGAACGCGCGTGCGCTCGATGTGGGCGAGGAAGTCGTGGCCGAGTCCGGCGCCATCGCTCGCCCCCTCGATCAGGCCCGGTATGTCAGCCACGATCAGCTGGCGCTCGCCGAGTTCGAGCGTCCCGAGCACCGGTTCGAGAGTCGTGAACGGATAGTCGGCGATCTTCGGCGCCGCGCGCGTGATCCGCGACAGCAGCGAGGACTTGCCGGCGTTTGGCAGTCCGACGAGCCCGATGTCGGCGAGGAGCTTCAGGCGTAGTTCGAGCGCCTCCTCCTCCCCGGCCAGTCCGCGCTCGGCAAAGCGGGGAGCCTGCCGCGTCGGCGTCGCAAAGCGCTTGTTCCCGCGGCCGCCCGAGCCGCCCCGGGCAATTGTGACGCGCTGACCGTGGCGCACGAGGTCGAAGACGCCGCCGCTGTCGGTCAGCACCTGGGTGCCCGGCGGCACCGTCAGGACGAGCGGCGCACCGGCCGCGCCGTGGCGCAGCGATGCGCCTCCCCCGCCGCCGCTGACAGCGCGAAAGCGCGTGCGGCGCCGGAAGGCCTGCAGGTCGCGGAGCGCCGCGTCGCATTCGAGGAGGACGTCTCCGCCGTGCCCGCCGTCGCCGCCGTCGGGACCGCCACGAGGGACGTGGGCCTCGCGGCGGAAGCTCATCGAGCCGTCTCCGCCGGCTCCGGCCGCGACCTCTATGCGAGCCCTGTCGTACAGCATCACGCGCCCCGCAGCGGGGCCGACCAGGACGCTACTCGGCGGGATCGATCGACACGACTCGTCCGCGCCGACCGACCGAGAAGCGCACGGTCCCGGGCGCGCGCGCGTAGAGCGTGTCGTCCTTACCCATGCCAACGCCCTCACCGGCCTTGAAGCGGCTGCCGCGCTGGCGCACGATGATCTCGCCGCCGCTGACCCGCTGGCCGGCGAAGGTCTTCACACCCAGTCGCTGTGCAGCCGAATCGCGACCGTTGCGGCTCGAGCCAAGCCCCTTCTTATGCGCCATCGCCGTCCTCCTTCGGTGTCGTCCGGCGCGGCGCGCGGGCGCTCGGCGCCTTTGCCTCCCCTTCAGCGGCGGCGGCGGTGCGGCGCGTGCTCGCGGGCTTTGCGGCGGCGGCCGGCTCGGCCGACGCGCGCGTGGACGAGCGCGCGGCGCGCGTCCCGATCTTGGTGACCTCGAGGCGCGTCAGCTCCTGGCGGTGACCGGTGCGGCGCTTGTAGCCGCGCTTGGGCTTGAACTTGAAGACGCGCAACTTCGGCCCGCGCTCGTGACCGACGATCTTCGCCTGGACCTCGACCTTGGCGAGGCCGGCCGCGTCGAAGACCGTCTCCTCTGAGCGCAGCAGCAGCGGCTCGAGGTTGACCGTCGCGCCCTCGTCCTGCGGCAGGCGTTCGACGAGCAGGGTCTGACCCTGCTCCACGCGGTACTGCTTGCCTCCGGTTTTGACGATTGCGTACATGGTCGGTTCTCAGAGTCCAGCCGGCTCTTCCGCCTCAGCAGAACGGCGCCGTCCGCCTCTGCGGCCGCGGCGCCGAGGCCGTGATTCTACGTCATCGGCGGGTTCGGCGGCCGCCGTCACGGTCGGTTCGTCGATCGGCGCGGCGATCGCCGCGGTTCGCCCGACCTCCTCGATGCGCACCATCAGCTTCTGGCCGACGAGCGGTCCGCCCCCGCGCACCGAGATGATGTACCCGTCGATCTTGGCCACCGCGTCGTCGGCGGCGTACATGTGCGGCTCGACGATTTCGACGAGCACCTCCTCGCCGACGCGAAACGGCACGGCGCGCTCCTCGACCTCCTGGCGGCGGCCCTGGAGCGTCACCGCGAAGTGGTCCAGCGCAAGGCCCTCCGAGCCCTCGAAGTGGAAGAAGCGTCCTGTCTGGGCCTCGAGCGCGTGAAGGACGCGAGCGTTGTGGCCGGTGAACTGGGCGCTGACGCGCGGATTCATCTGGACCAGGAACGCCTCGTCCTCGGAGGAGGCGGCGAGCTCGCGCAGGCGTCGTTCGAAGTCGATCGCGATCGTCTCCTCGGAGAGGATCACGCCCTCCCCGTGACAGGTCGGACACTCGCGGCTCATGATTTCGCGCAGGCCCTCGGTGACGTTCTGGCGCGTCATCTCGACCAGCCCGAGGCGCGAGATCTCCGCGGTGAACGTCTTCGTGCGGTCCTCGTCGAGCGCCTTGCGCAGCGTCTTCAGCACGGCGTCGCGATTGCGCGCGCGGGCCATGTCGATGAAGTCGATGACGATGATCCCGCCGATGTCGCGCAGGCGCAGCTGGTTGACGACCTCCTCGGCGGCCTCGAGATTGGTCTTGGTGATCGTGTCCTCGAGCCGAGCCCCCTTGCCGCGACCGATGAAGGAGCCGGTGTTGACGTCGATCACCGTCAGCGCCTCGGCGTAGTCGATCATCAGATAACCGCCGCTTGCGAGATCGACACGGCGGCCCATCATCTGCTCGATCACCGGATTGACCTTGTAGGCGTCGAAAAGCTGCTGCTCGCCCTGGTAGAGCTCGACGCGGCTGACCAGCTCTGGAGCCGTGCGAGTGAAGAACGAGACGAGCCTGTGGTGCTGGTCGGGGTCGTCGACGACGGCGCGCTCGAAGTGCTCGGAGAAGACGTCGCGCACGACGCGCACCGAGAGGTCGGCCTCCTGGAAGACGAGCGCCGGCGCCTTCGAGCTCTCGACGCGGTTCTCGAGGACCTCGTGCAGCTTGAAGAGGTACTGCAGCTCGCGTTCGAAGTCGGCGCGTACCGCTCCATGCGCCGCGGTGCGGACGATCGCCCCGCCGCCGTGCAGATCGAGGCCTTTCGTCTCTCGGCGCAGCCGTTCGCGTTCGCCATCCTCAAGGCGGCGCGAAACGCCGATGCCCTCGCCGGTCGGCGTGTAGACCATGTAGCGGCCGGCGATCGTCAGCTCCATCGACAAGCGGGCGCCCTTCGTCTTGAGCGGGTCCTTGACGACCTGGACGACGACCTCCTGGCCGGGCTTCAGCAGCGAGGAGATGTCCTGGGCGTCGGACCCGGAGCCGCGGCCTCGCCGCGGCGCCTCGACGCCAGGGAGGACGATCTCATCGACATGCAGGAAGCCGTTCTTGTCGAGGCCGATGTCGACGAACGCCGCCTCGAGGCCGACGAGCACGTTGTCAACGACGCCCTTGTAGATGTTGCCGACGATGGAGCGCGCACCGCGCCGCTCGAGGTAGAGCTCGGCTACGCGATAGCCGCGCGCGGGGTCAACCCCGCCTCCGCCACGTCGTTTCGAGGCCCCGGGGGTGCCGGAAGCCTCCAGCAGCGCGACGCGGGTCTCGCCGCGGTCGACGCTTACAAGTACTTGCTTTTTCACGTGTGTTTTCCATTTCTGTCAGATGCTGAGGACGCGGCCCTTGGTCGCAGCGATGATGCGCGCTTGCGCATGGATCGACTGGAGCAGGCCGAGTGCCAGGAATGTGGTGAGCACCGAGGAACCGCCGTAGCTCAAAAGCGGCAGCGTCACGCCGGTGACCGGGAGGATGTCCTCCGTCACGCCGACGTTGACGAACACCTGGAACACGAGCATGGCGACGATTCCGGCGGCGATGAGCGCGCCGAAGAGATTCTTGGACGCCGCGACGATCCGCAGCGTCCTCCAGATCATCAGCGCGTACAGCGATAGGACAAGCGCGGCGCCGGCAAAGCCGAAGCGCTCGGCAAGCGCCGCGAAGATGAAGTCGGTCGAGTTCAGCGGCACGAAGTTGGCTGCCGTGGTCGGAGCGACGTGGCCGAGGCCGAACTTCTGCCCGGCGCCAATCGCGATGACCGACTCGTGTTGCTGGTAGAGGGCGCTCGCGATCTGCTTCGCGGGAACGGCGCCCGGATCGAGGAAAGCTGTGAGGCGGTCGGCCTGGTAGGTGTGGAAGCCGACCAGCGGTCCGGCGACGAGCACGACGGCGAGCGCAACGACGCCGAGCGCGAAGACGGCCGTCAGATGCCGCCAGTCGGCGCCCGCGATGTAGAGGATCGCGAAGGCTGCGGAGACGAAGACCAGCGCCGAGCCGAGATCTGGCTCGGCGATCACGAGCATCGTTGGGCCAAGTGTGAGCAGGATCACGCGCGAGACCAACTGGCGACTGGAGGTCTTGCGGGAGCTGTCGACGACGAACGCCGCGAGGAAGACGATCAGGACGACCTTGGCGACCTCGGAGCCCTGGAAGGAGAACCCGCCGACGGCGATCGAACGTGTCGAGATTCCGCCGATGCTGCGACCGAGAGCGAGGACCACGAGGATGGCCCCGACCAGGATCACGTAGAGCCCCCATTTGAGCTCGCGCAACCGCGAGTAGTCGAAGCGCGAGATCGCGAGCATGATTACGAGGCCAACGCCAAGGTACACGCCTTGGCGGACCATCTGAGCGTGGCTTATGCCTCCGAGCGTCACGAGTGAGATCACGCCGAGGCCGATCGCCGCGAGCAGCAGCAGCGGATCGAGGCCGATCCGCGGCAGGCGCGGAGCGAGCGGGTCCGACTCGCGGCCCTGCTGCGGTGCTTGGATCGCGCCTCCGACCATCAGCGGTCCGGGCTGCTTCCGGGCTGGAAGGTCCGCTTGATGCCGAACCACTCAGAAAGCATCAGCCGCACCGCTGGCGCTGCCGCCGCCGCGCCAAAGCCGCCCAGCGGGATCGTGACGGCGATCACGATCGGGCGCTTGGCGTCAGGGGCGTAGGCGATATACCAGGACTGGTCGGCCGTGAGCCCGTGCGGTCCGTCGTGCTCGGCGGTGCCGGTCTTTCCGTAGATGGTGCGCGGGAAGTTGCCGAACACCGCGTCCGAGGTGCCGCCCGTCGCCTGCGCGGCGGCGTGGAGTCCGGCGGCGACGACGGCCTGCGCCGCTGGATCGATCGCGACCGTCGTGTAGTGCGGCGCCGGTAGCTGCTGAACGAGCGCGCCGGAGGAACTCACGATCTGGGAGGCGATCTGCGGCTGCCAGACCTTGCCGCCGTTGAAGATCGCGGAGTAGGCGATCGCCATCTGTAGCGGCGTCGCCTCGAGGAAGCCCTGGCCGGTGGCGAAGAGCACGTTCTGGCCGATCGTCCAATACTCGAACGCGCCCTGGGCACAGCCGTTGACGGCGAGCGTGTTGCCCGCGTAGCGCGGCTTGGGGCGCGCGCCCACGACGCCCTCAGGCCCCTGGCAGTACTGCGCCCAGTACTGCTTGTTGACGGCGTTTACGAACGCGCGGTCGGGGACGACGCCGCCCGCGCCACCGTCCGGCGTGCCCGGCAGGTCGATGCCGGGGCTTCGCCCGAGGCCGAGCGCGCGCGCCTCGGTCTGCAGCGCACTGCCGCCGTTCGCCTCGGCGCCGACGCGATAGAAGTAGGTGTCCTCGGAGACGCGCAGCGCGTTCTCGAGGTCCATGTCGCCGTAGTCGGCGCCGCCCGAGTTGCAGAAGCTCTTCGTCGAGATCCTCACGCAGGAGCCGGCGCCCTGCGTGGTCTGCGGCGTGATGATCCCGGCCCGAAGCGCGCCGAGCGCGGCGATCGGCTTGAACGTCGAGCCGGTCGGATAGAGACCGTCGATCGCGTTGTCGTCGAGCGCCTTGGTTTGGCTGATGCGCGCGTAGGCGCTCTGGCTGATCGGCGTCGCGAAGGCGTTTGCGTTGTAGGTCGGAAGCGAGCCGGCGGCGAGGACGCGTCCGGTCATCGGGTTGAGCGCGATGAAGGAGCCCCCCACGGCCGGGTTGTGGTTGGCGTTGGCGGCGGCGATCCCGCGCCTCACGGCGACGTAGCCTTCGCGCTCCAGGCCGAGATCGAGCGACGTGACGAGCTGGTCACCCGGGGTTGCGGCGGTCACGGTGCTCGCGCCGGTCGGATAGCCGCTCGCGTTGACGTCGACCTTCTCCACGCCCGGAAGTCCCTGGAGGTAGGGCTGATACTGCCATTCGAGCCCTGACTGGCCGACGATCGACCCGGCGGCGACGCCCTTGAAGTGCGCCGTGCCGAGCTCCGGGTTGTTCGGGTCGCTGGTCTTGCTCGAGATCTGGCCGACCTGCCCGAGCACAACAGCGCCGATGTCGCCCTGCGGGTAGTAGCGCACTGGGACCGAGCGCTCGATGACGCCAGGGTAGTAGCGCTTGCGCTCGCCGAGATAGGTGAGCGTGTTGAACCCGACGTAGCCGATCGGCGTCGGCGCGTAGCCGGGCGCGATGCTGCCGCTGACGACGGTCTGCTGCATCGTGCGCCACGGGAGTCCGAGCACGCGGCCGAGGCGCTTGAAAAGCGCCGTCTGCGCCGCCGCGCCGCTCGGCAGATCATCCTTGATGACCGCCACCTGCGTCGCGTTGCGGTACGTGGCGAGGACCTGCCCGTCGCTGGCGAGGATGTTCCCGCGCGGAGAGGGCAGCGAGATCGGCTGGACGACGTTTGCGGCGACGCGCGCCGCGTTCTGGGTTCCCGTCAGGACCTGGAGGTACCAGAGGCGAAAGGCCAGAATGCCGAACAGCACGAAGACGACGACGGCGAGCACGCTGACGCGGCGCGTGAGCTGCGGCGGAAGCGGTGTGCGGCGCTGGAGGGGTGCCTCGATCACGGGCGCGAGAGCGGGCTGAG
>DATGHN010000211.1:0-2290 GCA_035308005.1 Solirubrobacteraceae bacterium | reverse complement strand
CGCGCCGCCCGGAGTGCAGCGCCCCGACCAGCGGGCGACTGCGCGGTCCCCCCACCGCGACTGCGCGGTCACCCCGGGGCGACTGCGCAGTCGCCGCGACGTGCGAACCTGACCGCGGGAATGGTGCTAGCTACCATAGCGCCTATGGCTCCGCTCGACGTGGAGCGGCGCTGCGCGCGCTCGCCGCCGGCGCCGGCGACGCCTGGGTCGGGGACGCGAGCGGCCAGCTGCTGCACATCGGGACGTGAGCCACGCGCCGCCGGCGGCCGACCGGGGCGTGCCAGCATCTCGTTCGGGCCGGGCGGCGTGCGGCGCCGAGGACGGCCACGGCCGAGAACGGCGCGTCGCAGCCGACGGGCCCCCCCCGAGCTCGCGTGGAAAGTACGGATGCGGCTTGCCCGCCGTCGGTGTACCGTTGTGCGGCGGCAACGGGTGCGCGAACGCGCGGCTTAGCCTGGATCCACCGTTTCGAGTCTGGTGTGGGTGGTTGGTCGGTAGCCGGGATCGTTCGGGGGCGTTCGGCCGGTTGTTGGCGTCGGGTGGATCTCGGTTGGTTGGGGTGGGGTCGGTTGCGGCCGTCGCGGCGGTGCGGTGGGGGTTCTCGGCGCAGGCCAAGGCGGGGGTCCTGAGCCGATCGTCTTCGTGGCCGTGGTTGTGTCTCAGGTCAGCGGCGGCACGGCACGGAGTCGCTCGAGCGCGGTGAGGAATTCTGTCTCCCATGGCCACCGGGCGGGCAGTCGGAGTGTCACTGTGCGGGCGGTGCGGGTGACGCGGCCGGGAATGGTCAGCAGCCGTCGACGCAGCGTTCGGGCGGTGGGGATCGTGGTGTCGGGGAGCCCGATCAGGGTGGTCCAGCGGAGGAGGTTGTGCGCGAGCGCGGCGATCACGGTCCACGCGGCGTTGGCGGTGAACTTGCCGGAGGGGAAGTGCGCGAGGGCTTGGTCTTTGACGTCGCGGATCGCGAGTTCCACGACCGCGTGCTGGCGATGCTCGGACTCGACCAGTCCGATCGTGTCGGTGCGGTTGGTGAGGAACGCGAAGTGCCGCCAGTCGGGCCAGAGCTCGGCTTGGGCGCCGACGAGGCGGGTGCGGCGGACGATCAGCCGTTGGCGGCCGAGCATCGTCTGCGCGATCTGTGCCTCGCCGTCCTCGGGGTAGTCGGTGAGGGGTTGCCAGTCCTGTTCGGGGATCGCGGTGATCGCGGCCTTGATGTGTTTCTGCTGGCGCACGCCGATCGAGTAGAGCCAGCCCGCGGCCTGCAAGCGGGACATGATCTTCGTGTTCCAGAACCCCGAGTCCGCGCGCAACAGCTTCGGCCCGGTGGCGCCCGCGCGCGCGACTCTGGGGATCAGTTCTTCGACGAACCGCAGCGCGCCGCGGGAGGTGTTCGCGGACCCTTTTCTGGCGCGGATGTGCAGCACCTCACCGGTCGCGGAGCGGGTCGCGATGATCGGGTGATACCCGCGCTGGTGGGTGTACCCGTAGCCGGCGCCCTGCTTGTCGTAGCCATACACCTCGCCGACAAACGAATCGACATCAACGACGAGTCGACCCTCGCCAGGACCGGCGCCGGCCGCCCACGCTCGCGACAGGCCCTCAGCGAGGACCCGGTCGAGCTGGCGGACATGCCCGAATGTGAAGGCGCGCAGGAACGTCCCCAACGTCGACGGTGCCGCCACCGCATGCCCGAGCACCGCGCGTGTCTGGCCCGAGCGCAACACATCACAGTCCTCGATGCAGTCCGCCCCGAGCGCCATCGCCGAGACCAACGTCATGACCTTGCGGCCCGGATTCGCCGCGCCGGCCCGATCGCCAAGATCAACCGTCCGATCGACCACAGCCTCGATACCGAGTCGATCAGCGAGCATCGCCGGGAGCAGCACCCCGGCGTTCGCGACCGCCCGCTCATCATCGAAGAGCACCCTCGTCGCGTCCGGCAGACCCTTCACCATGCGGGTGACCTCCTGTTCCAGGCCCGCCGTCGCCCGACACGACAGCTTTCTGCCTGCTCAGGAGGTCATTTAAACCTCAGCCTCGGACGACTCCCCATCGAACAACGGTGGATCCAGGCTCAGGCGGCACGCGACGAGCTGCTCGACGAGTTCCTGTCCTCACCGGAGGGCGCCGCAATCGCGCGCGACAGCGACGAGACGTTCATCGCGATCCTTGCGATCGATCTCTGCGCCGACTACGCCGACGGCAACCCGCTGCGCTGGAGCCCGGTTCTGGTCGAGCTGTTCATGGTCGGCTGGCTGCGACAGAAGGTCCTCAACGCGGAAGAGCTGATCGA
>DATGHN010000210.1:0-8092 GCA_035308005.1 Solirubrobacteraceae bacterium | reverse complement strand
CTGCGCCGCCATGTCGTGCTCGAGCCCTGGCGCACGCAGGCGCCGCCACCGACCTGATGCCCGCGCTGGCGGCGCGCTCGCTCTCCAAGCGCTTCGCTGAGCGCGTCGCGCTCTCGGAGGTGAGCTTCGAGCTGGAGGCGGGGGAGGTGCTCGCCGTGATCGGCCCCAACGGCGCCGGCAAGACGACGCTGCTGACGCTGCTGGCCGGCGCCGCCGAGCCGAGCGGCGGCTCCGTCGCGCTCGCCGAGGGCGGGCGGATCGGCTGGGTACCGCAGCAGACGGCCGTCTACTCCAAGCTCTCGGTTGCTGAGAACCTGCGCCTCTTCGCGCGCCTCGAGCGCGTCGGCGACGTCGATGCGGCGGTCGCGGCGATGCTCGAGCAGACCGGCCTTGTGGATCGCGCGGCCGAGCAGCTCGGGCGGCTCTCGGGCGGCAACCGCCAGAGGGTCAACATCGCCGTCGGCCTGCTCGCGCGGCCGGCGGTTGCGCTGCTCGATGAACCGTCGGCTTCGCTTGATCCGCGCCAGCGCGAGCGGCTGTGGTCGTTCATCGGCGCCCAGGCGCAGGCTGGGACGGGGATCGTCTTCGCGACGCACGACATCGCCGAGGCCGAGCGCCATGCCGGAAGCGTCCTCGTGCTCGCCGACGGCGAGCTCCTCTACAGCGGGCCGACCGAGGGCCTGCGCCAGGCGGGCCCCGGCGAGGGCGACCTCGAGACGGCGTTCGTCGAGTTCCTGCGCGAGCGTGGCCACTAGCCGATGACCGCGCTGCGCTGGCTGATCGGCAAGGACCTGCGCATCCTGCGCCGCTCGCCGGTGCTGGCGACGCTTTTGATCCTCTACCCCGCCGTCGTCGCCGTCCTGATCGGCCTGGCGCTGTCGCGCTCGCCGGGGAAGCCCCTCGTCGCCTTCCTCAACGAGATCCCGCCGAGTGCGGCGACGATCACCCTCGGCAAGACGGTCATCCACACGACGACCTATGAGCGCCAGCTCTTCCAGGCGATCGACCCGGTCGTCGTCCACAGCCGCGCCCAGGCGCTGGCCGACGTGCGCGACGGAACGACGCTCGCCGCGCTGATCATTCCCGCCAACCTGCCGCGGCGGCTTGCGACGGCCGACGAGTCGGCCTACGTCCAGGTCATCTACAACGGCTCGGCGATCAACCAGTCGCTCGTGCAGACCGCGCTCGAGTCAAAGCTCGCGGCGGCCAACGCCGAGCTCGCCTCGCAGCTCCAGCGCGTCGCCGACGGCTACATCGACCTGCTCCTGTCCGGCGGGCGCCTCGGCTTTCTCGGGCTGAGCATCGACGTCCTCGGCCTGAAGGCGTCGGCGCAGATCCTGCGCGCGGTGCTCGCGACACTGCCCGCGCACTCGTCGCTTCGGGCGCGCCTTGGGCCGGTCGCGAGCTTCGCCCAGATCGCCGTCAACAACCTCGCCAGCTCGAAGGCGGTGGTCGGGGCGGTCGCGGCGCCGATCGTCGCCCGCAGCACGTTCGTCAACGGCGCCAAGACGCCGCTTGACCTCTACGCGGTCGCGGTCGCGGTGGCCGTCTCGCTGATGTTCGTCGGGCTGTTGCTGGCGTCGGGGATGCTGGCGCTTGAGCGCGAGGAGAACACGTTCGCCCGGCTGCGCCGTGGACTGGTCGCGCCGTCGGCGCTGCTCGGCGCCAAGGCGCTGCTGGCAGCGGCGTGCGCGTTCTGCGTCGGCTTCGCGATGCTCGCCGGCATCTCGGCCTTCGTGCCGCTCGACTGGGGCCGCGTCGGGCTCTGGCTCTTGGCGATCGCCGGCGGCGCGCTCGGCTTCGCGGCGCTCGGCGTGGCGCTTGGCGCGCTCGTGCGCGACGTGCGCGCGGCGTCGCTGCTGGCGCTGCTCGTCTCGCTGCCGCTCGTCTTCCTCGCGCTCGTCCCCTCCGGTGCGGTCGCCGCGGGCCTCTACGACGTGATCCGCGTCATCTCGGCGGTGTTTCCGTTCAAGCCGGCTTTTGAGGCGATCGACGCCGCCGTCAACCGCTCGAGCCCCGGGATCTGGGAGTCGCTCGGCCATCTGGCGCTCCTCATCGTGGCCTTTGGTGGGCTCGCGCGTGCCGGTCTGCGGGCCTGACGGCGCTACCATCGTCTGGCGATGGCGTTTCCCGACATCCGGCTTCGGCGCCTGCGGCGCACCGCTGCGCTGCGCGACCTCGTCCGCGAGACCGAGCTTCGCCCGCAGCGCCTGATCGCCCCGTTGTTCGTCGCCTCGCAGGGCGGCGAGGTCGAGGCGATGCCGGGCGTCTCGCGCCTGACGATCTCCGGCGCGCTCGCCGCTGCGGAGCGGCTCGCGGCGCTCGGCGTCGGCGGAGTGATCCTCTTCGGGATCCCCGACCACAAGGACGCCGAGGGCTCTGGCGCCTGGGATGACGAGGGCGCGGTGCAGCTTGCGACGCAGGCGATCAAGGCAGCCGTGCCGGCGCTGACGGTGCTGACCGACGTCTGTCTCTGCGAGTACACGGACCACGGCCACTGCGGCGTCGTGCGCGACGACGGATCGATCGACAACGACGCCTCGATCGAGCTACTCGCGCGGACCGCGGTCAGCCACGCCCGCGCCGGCGCCGACGTGATCGCGCCGAGCGACATGATGGACGGGCGCGTCGGAGTCATTCGCGCCGAGCTCGACAGCGAGGGATTCGCGGAGATCCCGATCCTCGCCTATGCCGCCAAGTACGCCTCGGCCTTCTACGGGCCGTTCCGCGAGGCCGCCGGCTCGACGCCCGCCTTCGGCGATCGCCGCACGTACCAGCTCGACCCGGCAAACCGCCGCGAGGCGCTGCGCGAGACCGAGCTCGATATCGCGGAGGGCGCCGACATGGTGATGGTCAAGCCCGCGCTCGCCTATCTCGATGTGATCGCGGCGGTCCGCGCGATGACAAACCTGCCGCTCGCCGCCTACAACGTCAGCGGCGAGTATGCGATGGTCAAGGCCGCCGTGGCGATGGGCGCCTTCGATGAGCGCGCAATCGTGCTCGAAACGCTGACCTCGATCCGCCGCGCCGGCGCCGACATGATCATCACCTACCACGCCGAGGACGCGGCGCAATGGCTGAGCTGACCGCGCGGATCAAGGCGCGCAGCCGCCGCGACGGCGCCGCCGTGGCGCTCGACGACTCAGACCGCCGGTTGCTGAACCTGATGCAGGGGAGCTTTCCCCTGCAGCCGCGCCCCTACGCCGCCGTCGCCGCCGCGGCGGGGGTCGAGGAGGCGGCGGTCCTGGCGCGCGTCCAGCAGCTGCTCGACGATCGGATCATCCGTCAGGTCACGCCGATCTACGACACGCGCGCGCTCGGCTACTCCTCGATGCTCGTCGCCGCGAAGGTCGACGCCGAACACCCGTGGGCGGCGGCCAAGATCGTCAACTCGCACCCCGGCGTGTCCCACAACTACCTGCGAAACCACGAGTTCAACATGTGGTTCACGATCGCCGTCGAACGCGAGTCGAAGCTCGGCCTCGACGGAACGCTCGACGTCCTTGCGGAGCTGACCGGTGCGGAGTCGATCCGTCAGCTGCCGACGCTTCGCCTGTTCAAGATCCGCATGGACCTCGAGATGGAGCGCGGCACCGAAGCGCTCGCCGCGCCGAGCGCGCCGATCGAGGAGGCGCCGCTCGAGGCGGTCGACTACGACGAGCGCGACGTCGCCGTGATCCGCGCGACGCAGGGCGACATGCCAGTCGTCCCCGAGCCGTACGCCGGCGCCGCGGCGGCGCTCGGCATGAGCGTCGCGGAGCTGCTCGAACACATGGAGGGGATGCGCGAACGCGGGCTGCTGCGCCGCGTCGCGGCGATCCTCTACCACCGCCGCGCCGGCTTCTCGGCCAACGGCATGGGCGTCTGGAAGGTTCCGGCCGAGCGCGTCGACGAGCTTGGCCCGCGGATGGCGTCCTTCCGGGGCATCTCGCACTGCTACGAGCGCCCGACCTACGCCGACTGGCCGTATTCGATCTTCACGATGGCCCACGGGCGCTCCAAGGAGGAGTGCGACGCGGTGCTGGACGCGATCGAGGAGGACAGCGGCATCGCCGAGCGCGCGACGCTCTACTCCTCGACGGAGTTCAAGAAGGTCCGCCTGCTCTACTTCGACGACGAGTTCCGCCGCTGGGAGGAGCGCAACGGCTGAGCCGTCGCGGCGGCGCTGCCTGAGCTCGCGCGCTGCCCGTTATCGTCTTAGGTAGCTGTGGTCGCCTCCCGCAACGCGAGCCGCTCGCCTGCCCTGCACGAGCGCGCGTGCGCCGTACTCGCGGGCGGCGTCAACTCGCCGGTTCGCGCGATGCGCTCGATCGGCCGCGATCCGCTCTTCATCGCAAGCGGCGCGGGCGCCGAACTGGTCGACGCCGACGGCTCGCGCTACATCGACTACGTCTGCTCGTGGGGCGCGCTGATCGCGGGCCACGCCCATCCGGCGGTGCTCGATGCGGTCGCGGCGGCCGCCGCGCGCGGAACGACGTTCGGCGCCCCGACGCAGGGCGAGGTGGAGCTCGCCGAGGCCGTCGCGGCGCGCATGCCGGGCGTCGAGATGCTGCGCATGACCTCCTCCGGGACCGAGGCGGCGATGACAGCGATTCGCATCGCCCGCGCCCACACCGGGCGCGAGCGGATCGTCAAGTTCGCGGGCGCCTACCACGGGCACTCCGACGGGCTCCTCGCGGCTGCCGGATCGGGGCTCGCGACGCAGGGGATCCCGGCCAGCCCCGGCGTGCCGGCGGCGATCGCCTCGCTGACCACGGTCGTCGCCTGGAACGACCGCGAGGCTCTCACGGCGGCGACCTCCGGCGATGGGGCGGAGGCGCCGGCGGCGATCATCGCCGAGCCCTATCCCGCCAACATGGGGCTCGTCCCGCCGAGCGAGGGCTTTCTCGAGTGTTTGCGCGAGCGTGCCGACGCCTGCGGCGCGCTGCTGATCCTCGATGAGGTGATCAGCGGCTTTCGCGTCGCCCGCGGCGGCGGAGCGGAGCGAAGTGGGGTGCTCGGCGACCTGGTCGTGCTCGGCAAGGTGCTGGGCGGTGGTCTTCCGGCGGCCGCCGTGGGCGGCCCGCGCGAGCTGATCGAGCTGCTGGCGCCGGTCGGCGAGGTCTACCAGGCCGGAACCCTTTCGGGCAATCCGCTCGCCGTGGCGGCCGGCCTTGCGACGCTCGAGCTGCTCGACGATGCCGCCTACGCGCGACTCGAGTCCTCGACGCGGGCGCTCGCCGAGGGGTTGGCGCACGCGGCCGGGGAACGGGAGGTCTGCGTCAGCTGGCTCCCCGGCCTTCTGACGGTCTTCTTCGCGGCGGAGGTCCCGGGCGACTTCGCCGCGGCGATGCGCTGTGACACGGAGTCCTTTGGCGCCTGGTGCCGCGCGCTGCTCGAGCGCGGCGTCTACCCGCCGCCGTCGCAGTTCGAGGCCTGGTTTCCCTCGCTCGCTCACAGCGACGCGCAGATCGAGCGGACGATCGAGGCGGCGTTTGGCGCCTTTGAGGAGATCGCATGAACACCCTCGCGCGGCTTCGTGAGCTGGTCGAGGCCGAGGGCGAGCCGCTCGCCGGGGAGCTTCACGCAGCCGTTCCCGCGGGCGTCGTCCCGCGACTCGGGGCGATCGCCGCGCGCGGGCCGCGCGCGGCCGAGGATCCCGGCGAGTACGAGTTTCTGTTCGAGGCGATCTATGAGGGGTTTCTCCTTCACTACGGGCGCTCGCGGCTGCTGGTCGAAGGCGACGAGGACCTCTCGCTTCTGGCCGGCGACCGCCTCTACGCGCTCGGCCTCGAACGCCTAGTCGCGCTCGGCGACCTCGAGGCCGTGCAGGAGCTCGCCGACGTGATCTCGCTCTGCGCTCTGCTGATCGGGCGGGGCGACGACGACACCTGCGAGCCGCTCTGGGGCGCAGCCGCCCAGGCGGTCGGCTGGGGGGCCGGCGAGGCCTACCTCGCCGCCAAGGCGCTGGCCCGCTCGGGCGACCGAAGCGCCCGCGCCGCGCTGCTGGCGCTCGATGCGCCCCGCGCTATGGCATGACGATATTGTTCGCCCCCGCCGGGTTCGGAAGGAGCGTCATTGGCATCGAAGCGACCGCCCAGCAAGTCTAAGTACACCGCTGATCGCGGAATGCCCGGCGCCTTCGATGGCGAGACCGTCACGCGGCGGCGGTTCATGACGGGCACCGCGCACGCGGGTGGGGCGCTCGTGGTGATGGGGGCTTCGCTGCCTGCCGTCGCCTTTGCGATCGGCCCGATCTTCAAGAACGACTCGCTTCCCTGGCAGACCGTCGGGACGCCCGACATGTTCCCCGACGACAACTACATCCCGGCCGTGATCACGATCGCGCCGGGCATCGGTGAGGCCGGCAAGAGCACCGTCTACGTGCGCAAGCGCAATCCGGCGATCGACACCCAGCCGGAGACCCAGTTCAACCGCTACATCGCGATCTCGACGCGCTGCGCGCACCTCGGCTGCCCGGTCCGCTGGGTGCCCGCGTCGGAGCGCTTCATCTGCCCCTGCCACGGCGGCGTCTACGACCTCCAGGGCGTCCGCGTCGGCGGACCGCCGCCGCGGCCGCTGGATCGCTTCTTCACGCGCGTGGAGGGCGGCTTCGTCCAGGTCGGAAGGCGCTTCTCGGTCAACAGCGAGCTGCGCGCGTTCTCGCCGCGCGACCCGGGCGAGCCGCTTGACGGCATCGGCCAGTACCTGTACCCGTCGCGGCCGAGCGTTCGCATCTGATGCCGCGGTTCAAGCTCCCGGCGCCACCGCTGCCGCCACAGCTGCTGCCCCAGCCGCCGCGCCCCGGCACGCAGCGCGGGCGCCCCCGCACGCCGATCGAGAAGGGCCTCGAAGGCGGCAAGTCGGCGGTCGACTGGATCGACGAGCGCACGTCGCTGTCGGGCGGTCTGCGCTGGCTGATGTTCCGCAAGGTCCCGAAGGGGACGAACTGGTTCTACACGCTCGGCTCGGCGTCGCTGTTCGCCTTCCTCAACCAGGCGATCACGGGCGTGTTCCTGGCGATGTACTACCGCCCGGACCCGGCCGGTGGCGCCTACGAGTCGGTGCGCTACATCACCAACGACGTCTTCCTCGGGCAGTTCGTGCGCGGCATGCACAAGTGGGGCTCGTCGGTGATGGTGATCCTCGTCTTCCTGCACATGGGGCGGACGTTCTTCTTCGGCGCGTACAAGTACCCGCGCGAACTCAACTGGGTGATCGGCGTCGTGCTGCTGATCCTGACGATGACGATGTCGTTCACCGGCTACCTGTTGCCGTTTGACCAGCGCTCCTACTGGGCGACGATTGTCGGCGTCAACATCAACGGCACGGGCCCGCTGCTCGGGCCCTACCTGAGCGACTTCCTGCGCGGCGGACCGGAGTTCTCGGCAACAACGCTGTCGCGCTTCTACTCGATCCACATGCTTTTGGTGCCGGGCGCGATCATCGCGATGATCGGCGCGCACCTCTACCTGGTGACCAAGCTCGGCACGACGGCGCCGCCGTGGCAGCGCGCCGAGGTGAAGACGGAGCTGGTTGAGGAAACGCTGTGAACCAGCGCGAGAAGGAGGCCTACCTCCGCGAGTACTCCGTCCTGAAGTCCCAGGGCAAGCCGTTCTTCCCATACGCGGTGGCGAAGGACGGCCTGATGGGCTGTCTCGTCATCCTGATCATCATCGGCCTCTCGATCATCTTCGGCGCCGAGCTCGGGCCGAAGGCGAACGCGGCGACGACGACCTACACCCCGCGGCCGGAGTGGTACTTCTTCTTCCTCTTCGAGCTGCTGCGCGTCATCAAACCGCCGAACTTCGTCGGGTTCGCGACGATCGGCGTGCCGACGCTGGCGATGATCCTGCTGTTCCTGCTGCCCTTCTACGATCGCGGCCCAGAGCGCCATCCGCTGCGCCGCCCGATCGCGACGACGACCGGGATCCTCGTGATCCTCGCGATGGGCTACCTCACCTACCTCGGTGCGACCGCCGGGCCGCCGTCGGAGAACGACATCAAGACGCCGGCGCTCGTCGTGGCCGAGGGCAAGCCGGCGGTCTCCGAGTTCTACCTCGGGCGCTCGATCGTCGCGCAGTCCGAGTGCGAGGCGTGCCACAAGATCGCC
>DATGHN010000209.1:0-6244 GCA_035308005.1 Solirubrobacteraceae bacterium | reverse complement strand
GACGTAACGACGGCGTCGCCTTCGCCCGCGCCGACCGAGTAGCCGCGCAGTGAATCGGAGACCAGCATCGCGTCGGCGCCGTGGACCTGGCGCGGGACGGCGACCGCTTCGACGCCGAGTAAGTCGAGCACGCGCGCCTGCACCTGCTCGAGCGGCTCGGGCGCCGTTCGGTTGCTGACCCGCAGATCGCCGTCGCCGCGCTCGCTGAAGGCGACGGTGAACGAATCGAGGTCGTAGCGCAGCACTCAGCCGTCCCCCAGGGCGAACGCGAGCTCGGCCTCGCGACCCCAGTCGAGCTCGTCGTCGAGCTTGGCCGCAAGCGTCCGCTCGAGGCGGCGCCCGATCTCCTCTCCCTCCGCGAGCCCGGCGGCGATCAGGTCGTTGCCGTCGATTTCAAGGCGAACATGGCGAAGCCGCTCGATCCAGGCCCGCGCCGCAGCCGCATCGCCGCGCGCCCCGGCGACGGCGACGGCCTCGATCGGCGTGCGCCGCCAGGCCCGCCACAGCGAGCTCGCTCGCGTGTCGGCCGGGACGGCCGCGTCGGCGCAGGCGAGGACGATGTCGCGTTCGCGCGCGGTGAGCTCGATTCGGTCGAGGTTGCCTTGCGCACTGCCGAGGATCAGCATCGCGCGGTCGGCATCATCCGAGGCAAGCGCGAGCGCCGCGCTGGCGAGTGAGACGTCGAGTGAGAACGGCAGGGCGTCGCGCAGCCGCTCGAGGATCGCCAGCGGATCCTCCTCGGCGAGGGCGAGGCGCAGCTCGGCGCCGATTCGGGCGCCGCTCAGCGTCTCGAGGCTCGCGGCGGCGGCGAGCGCTGCGGTTTGCTCCTCGACTTCGAAGCCGAGCCGCTGGGCGTAGCGGGCGAGGCGAATCAGGCGCGTCGGGTCGTCGGTGAAGCTCTGCTCGTGAAGGACGCGCATGACGCCCGCCTCGAGATCGTCGAGGGCGTGATCGGCCGCGAGGAGCTCGCCGCCAAGCGTCACGGCGATCGCGTTGACGCTGAAATCGCGCCGGTGCAGGTCGTCTTCGAGTCGCGCCGGGGCGACCTCCGGGAGCGCGCCCGGCTGCGGGTAGCGCTCGCGGCGCGCCATCGCGACGTCGACCCGCCAGCCGTCGCCCGCGACGCTCGCTGTCCCGAACGGCTCGTGGACCGTCACCTCACTGCCGAGGCTTCGCGCGAGCGCTGCCGCGTCGCCCTCGACGACGAGGTCGAGCTCGCGCGGCACGCGGCCGAGTGAGATGTCGCGCACGAATCCGCCGACGACGGCGACGCGCTCGCAGGTCTCGACCGGCGGATAGCGGTCGAGCGCGGCGAGGACGACGTCCGGGCGGACGACAGGCATCAGCGGCGGACCGGGATACCGGCCGCCGCGAGGTGGTCCTTCGCCTCGGCGACGGTGTGGGCGCCGTAGTGGAAGATCGAAGCGCAGAGCACCGCGTCGGCGCCGGCCTGCAGCGCGTCGACGAGGTGGTCGAGCGTGCCGGCGCCGCCCGAGGCGATCACGGGGACCGCGACGGCCGCCGCGACGGCCTGCGTCAGCGGCAGGTCGTAGCCCGCGTTCGTTCCGTCGCGGTCGATGCTCGTAAGGAGGATCTCGCCGGCTCCGCGCTCGACCGCCTCGCCGATCCACTCGAGCGCGTCGCGCCCGGTCGGCGTGCGTCCGCCCGCGACGTGCACCGCCCAACCGCCGTCGTCGCGAGCCTTGGCGTCGACAGCGAGGACGACACACTGGGCACCGAACTGGCGCGCAAGCTCATCGAGGAGCGCCGGACGCGCGACAGCGGCGCTGTTGACGGCGACCTTGTCGGCGCCCGCGTCGAGAACCGCCTGGGCGTCTGCGACCGAGCGGATCCCGCCGCCGATCGTGAACGGGACGAACACGTCGTCGGCGGTCCGCCGCGCCAGCTCGACGATCGTGTCGCGCTTCTCGTGCGTCGCCGTGATGTCCAGAAAGACGAGCTCGTCGGCGCCCGCGCCGTCGTAGAAGGCAGCGAGCTCGACGGGGTCGCCGGCGTCGCGGATGTCGACGAAGCGCGTTCCCTTGACGACCCGCCCGGCGTCGACGTCGAGGCAGGGGATCACACGGCGAAGCTGCACAGCGCCTCCTGCCCCTCGGCGACCGTGAAGCGCCCCTCATAGAGCGCCTTTCCGGCGATCACGCCCGCAAGGCGCGGGTGTCGAAGCGACGCCAGCGCCTCGAGGTCCTCGAGCGAGCCCACGCCGCCGGAGTAGATGACCTCCCCCTCCACAGAGTCAGTCACGCGCACGATGTCGTTCAGAGCGGGTCCCCCCAACATCCCATCCCGATCGATGTCTGTGTAGATGAAGCTGCGCACGCCACGCGCCGAGAGCTCGGCGGCCGCGTCGGTTGCCGCGAGCGTGCCGGTCTGGGTCCACCCGGCCGTCGAAACCATGCCGCCACGGACGTCGATCGACACCGCGATGCGCTCGGCGTGCGCGGCGATGGTCTCGTCGAGAAGCTCGCGATCGGTGAAGGCCGCGGTGCTGAGGACGGCGCGCGAGACGCCCGCCGCAAACGCCGCATCGACGGCCGCGGCGCTGCGCAGGCCGCCTCCGAACTGGACCGGAAGGCCGGTCTCGGCGGCGATCGCGGCGACGCTTTCGAGGTTGACCGGCTCGCCCGCGCGCGCTCCGTCGAGGTCGACGACGTGGAGCCAGCGCGCCCCCGCCGCCGCCCAGTCCCGCGCCGCGTCAAGCGGCTGCGCCGCGTAGCGCGTCGAGCGCTCGAAGTCGCCCTGGACGAGGCGCACGACGGTCCCGTCGAGGATGTCGATCGCCGGGTAGAGGATCACGCCGCCACCCAGTTTCGAAGAAGGGTGAGGCCGTCGTGGCTTGACTTCTCGGGGTGAAACTGGACGCCGAGGAAGGGCCCCCGCGAGACGACGGAAGCGAAGCGCTCGCCGTACTCGGCGGTGCCGAGCACGTCGGTCTCGTCGGCTGGGACGGGGACGAAGCTGTGCACGTGGTAGAAGACCGTCGAGGCGTCCAGGCCGTCGAGGACGGCGGACGCACGCTCCCAGTGGACCTCGTTCCAGCCGATCTGGGGCAGCTTCAGGCCGTTTGCCGCGAGCGCGCGGACCTCGCCCGGGACGACGCCGAGGCCCTCGGAGCCGCCGAGCTCGCTCGAGCGCTCGAAGAAGAGGTGCATCCCGAGGCAGATCCCGAGCACCGGCACGTCTGCCGCGGCGCGCTCGCGCAGGAACGTGTCGAGGCCCAGCTCGCGGAGCCGCTCCATCGCCTTCGGGAACGCGCCGACCCCAGGAACGACCAGCTTCTGCGTGCCGGCGAGCGCCGCGGCGTTCGATCCGACGACGACCTGCGCGCCGACGTGCTCGAGCGCCTTCTCGACCGACCGCCGGTTGCCCATCCCATAGTCGACGAGACCGATCAGCGGGCGGCGGGCGCCGCCCACCTACAGCACCCCCTTGGTGCTCGGCACCCCCGTCTCGGTCGGGTCGATCGCGACGGCGGCGCGCAGCGCCCTGGCGAAGGCCTTGAAGGCGGCCTCGATCATGTGGTGGGCGTTGCCCGGCGCCTGGAGCTCGAGGTGCAGCGTCAGCTTGGCGTTGTTGGCGACGGCGCGGAAGAACTCCTCGAGCAACTCGTGGTCGAACCCGCCGGTCGCGCCCGGCGGGAGGCCGGCCGCCTCGAGCGCCAGATACGGGCGCCCCGAGATGTCGATCGCGCACAGCGCGCGGGCCTCGTCCATCGGCACGATCGCGTGGCCGTAGCGCGTGATCTGCGCGCGGTCGCCAAGCGCCTCATCCAGTGCCTGCCCGAGCACGATGCCGGTGTCCTCGACGGTGTGGTGGCCTCCCGTTTCGAGGTCGCCGGTCACGGCGACGTCAAGGTCGAGCCGCCCGTGGCGGGCGAGCAGGTCGAGCATGTGGTCGAGGAACCCGACGCCCGTCTCGCGCTTGCCGGCGCCGCTGCCGTCGAGGGCGAGCGTCAGCAACACGCTCGTCTCGCGCGTCGAACGGGTGATCTGCGCGTCTCTGCTCATTGGGGCGGATTGTCCCTCAAGTCCGGGACGCGAGCGCGTATCGAGGCGGCGTGGGCGGCGAAACCCTCGGCCTGCGCAACGGCGTCGCCCGCTTCGGCGAGGGCGTGGAGGGCCGTGTGCGGGATCCGCACCTCGGGCATCGTGCGGCGGAAGTGACGCGGCCCGAGCGCTGAGGCGAAGCGAGCCGACCCGCCGGTCGGCAGTACGTGGTTTGAGCCTGCGACGTAATCGCCGAACGCTGTCGCGCCGGGCCAGCCGACGAACAGGCAGCCGGCCGTCGTGACCGACGGCGCGAGGTCCTCGGCGCCCGTCCCGATGAGCTCGAGGTGCTCGGGGGCGAACGCGTTGGCGAATCCGAGCGCGTCGATCAGCGTCTCGGCCTCGACGAGCACGAATGGCGCGGCCTCCTCCTTCCACAGCGCGCGCAGGTCGGCCTCGAGGGCGTCGAGGTGCCAGGCCGACGGCGCGACCGCGACGACGACGCTCGAGGCGCCGTGCTCGGCCTGGGCGAGCAGGTCGTGGGCGATCAGGCGGATCGCCCCGGCGTCGGGGGCGTCGAAGATCACCATCAGCTCGCTCGGCCCGGCGAAGCCGTCGACGCCGACGCGGCCTGAGAGCTGGCGCTTGGCCTCCTGGACGTAGAGGTTGCCGGGGCCGACGATCACGTCGACCGCCTCGACCGTCTCGGTACCGAGCGCGAGCGCCGCGATCGCCTGGGCGCCGCCCATCGCGTAGGCCTCGGTTGCGCCGACGAGCGCGCAGGTGCCGAGCGTGACCGCGTGGATCGGCGGCGGCGTCGCGATCACGACGTCGCCGACGCCCGCCGATCGCGCCGCGACGGCGCCCATCACGACGGTGCTCGGATAGGGGGCGCGCCCGCCTGGCACATAGACCGCGGCGCGCGCGACGGGGATCTCGCGCATGACGACGCTGTGACCCTGCGGCAGCGCGATCTCGCGGTCGCTGCCCGCCGCGGACCAGGCGACCTCGGCGACGTTAGCGATGGCGACCTCGAGGCCGGCGCGAACAGCCGGGTTGAGGATGACCATCGCCTCACCGAGCTCCTCGGGCTCGACGCGAAGCGGCGGCGGCGGATCCTCGTCGAAGCGCGACGTGTAGCGCGCGATCGCCTCATCGCCGTGGACGCGGACGTCGTCGATGATCTTCGCGACCTCCTCGCTGACCGACGGCGGGGCCTCCTGGAGGCCGCGGATCTGCTCGCTCAGCTCCGCAGCGTCGGCCAGCGTGAGGCGTTCAAGCCGCACCGGCGCGCTCCAGCAACTCGTCGATTGCGGCCGCCTTCAGCTTGTGGGCGACGGGGTTGGCGATCAGGCGCGCCGTGCACTCGGCGATCGTCTCGCGGATCACGAGGTTGTTCTCGCGCAGCGTCGTGCCCGTGGCGGTGAGGTCGACGATCGCCTCGACGAGGCCGGTCAGCGGCGCGAGCTCGACCGAGCCCTTGACCTCGATGATCTCGGCCTGGCGACCCGTCGCCTCGAAGTGACCGGCCGCGATGCGCGGGTACTTGGTCGCGATCCGGATCACGCCGAGGCGGCGCAGGGCCTCCTCCATGCGGTCGGGTCCGGCGACCGAGGCGACGACCATCTGGCAGCGCCCGAAGCCGAGGTCGCGCAGCTCGTAGACGTCGCGCCCGCGACCGCGCCCCGAATCGGCCTGCTCCATCAGCACGTCCTTGCCGGTCACGCCGATATCGGCGGCGCCGGCGGCGACGTAGGTCGGAACGTCGGAGGGCCGCATCGTGATCAGCCCGACGTCCTCGAAGAGGAGCTTGCGGTCGTTGGTGCGGACCTCGCCCGTCGGGAGGCCGATGCGCTCGAGCCAGTCGAGCGTCTCCGCGAACAGCGCGCCGCGCGGCACCGCGACGGTCAGCGGGGCGCTCATGTGCGCCGGCTTTCCGCGAGGCGCTCCTCGGCGGCGAGCGCCTGGTGGACCTTCTCGACGTCGAGTGCGAAGCCAACCGCCGGGAGGTCGCGCCCGAACTCGCCGAGCAGGTGGTCGTAGCGGCCGCCGCCGCCGATCGGCATCCCGACCGCGGGGTCGTAGACCTCGAACACGGCGCCCGTGTAGTAGCCCGGTGCGCGCGAGAGCCCGAGGTCGAAGATGACCCGCGCGGCGACGTCCGGCTCGAGCAGGGCGTGCACCGCACGCAGCCCGGCGACCGCGTCCGCGACCGGGCCCGGGGGGCCGTGCAGGACGTC
>DATGHN010000208.1:0-3360 GCA_035308005.1 Solirubrobacteraceae bacterium | reverse complement strand
CGAGCTCGATCGCGTCGTGCACCTCGACGAGCGTCGCGAGCCCGAGCTGGGTGGCCAGCGAATGCAGGCGGATCAGCGTGCCGGTGTCGAGGGCCGCGACGATCAGCAGGATCGCGTCGGCGCCGGAGGCGAACGCCTCGTGCACCTGGTACTCCTCGACGATGAAGTCCTTGCGAAGGATCGGCAGGCTCGACGCGCGGCGTGCCGCCGCCAGGTCCTCCAGCGCCCCGCCGAAGCGGCTCTCCTCGGTGAGCACCGAGAGTGCGCGCGCCCCGGCGCGCTCGTAGGCGGCGACCACGTCGAGCAGCTCGAGGTCGGCGCGGATGACGCCCGCCGAGGGTGAGCTGCGCTTGTGCTCGGCGATCACCGACAGGCCGGGCGCCGCCAATGCTGCCTTGAAGTCGCGGACGGCATCTTCGCCGACTCGCCGCTGCTCGCCGGCTTCAACGAGCGCCGGCAGTGGGACGTCGTGTGCCCGGCGCGCAACAGCCACGCGCGTGTCGGCGACGATGTCGACCAGCACGTTCATGCGGGCGACCCCTGCGGTGCCAGGCGTTGGGTGAGCGAGACGAAAGCGTCGAGCTTGGCCGTTGCTGCACCCGAGTCGATCGCGTTCTGGGCCAGCGTGACGCCCTCGGCGAGCGTCTCGGCGCGGCCGCCGGCGTAGATCGCAGCCCCGGCGTTGAGCACGGCGAGGTCGCGCGCGGCACCCGGCTCGCCCGCGAAGATCGCGCGCGCGATCCGTGCGTTCTCCTGAGGATCGCCACCGGGCACGGCGTCGGCGGGGTGGCGCATGAGACCGAAGTCCTCGGGGATCACCATGTACTCCTCGATCTCGCGGTGGCGCACCTCGATCACCCGGGTGGCAGCGGAGATGCTGAGCTCATCGAGGCTGTCCTCGCTCGAGACCAGCAGCGCATGATCGGTCCCGAGCAGCGCCAGCGCGCCCGCGAGCTTGGGTAGCTTCGCCATATCGGAGACGCCGAGCAGCTGGCGGCTGGCGCCGGCCGGGTTGGTGAGCGGGCCGAGGAAGTTGAAGGTCGTGCGCACCTTGAGCTCCTTGCGCACCTTCACCACCCGCGCGCTCGCAGGATGGTGGTAGGGCGCGAACATGAAGCCGAAGCCGATCTCCTCGATGCAGCGGCCGACGGCGGCAGCGTCGAGGTCGATGCGGGCGTCGAGCGCCTCCAGCATGTCGGCCGAGCCCGACAGGCCGGTGGACGAGCGACTGCCGTGCTTGGCGACCATGCAGCCGGCCCCGGCGGCGATCAGCGCCGCCGTGGTGGAGACGTTGAAGGTGGTGCGGCCGCCGCCCGTGCCGGCCGTGTCGAGCAGGTCCTCGCCGGCGGTCGGTACGAAGGCCGCGAACGCACGCATCGTGCGAGCGAGGCCCGCCAGCTCGTCGACCGTCTCGCCCTTGACGCGCAGCGCGATCAGGAAGCCGGCGATCTCGATGTCGGTGGCCTCGCCCGCCATGATCTCCGCGAGCGCCTCGGCGGCGTCGGTCTCGCTCAGATCCTGGCCGTCGGCCAGGCGATCGATCGCGCGGGTCAGCAGCTCACTCAACGCGCACCCTCGATAAAGCTCATCAACATCTCCTTGCCGTGCTCGGTCAGGACCGACTCCGGATGGAACTGGACGCCCTCGGCCGGAAGCTCGCGGTGGCGCACAGCCTGGATCACGCCGCCGCCGGTGGCGCTGACCTCGAGCACGTCCGGGAGCTCGTGATCGGAGGCGATCAGCGAGTGGTAGCGGCCGACCTCGATGCTCTGCGGCAGGCCCGTGAAGATCGTCCGGCCGTCGTGCTCGATGATCGAGGTCTTGCCGTGGACCGGCTCGTGGCGGATGACCTGCCCACCCCAGGCCTGCACCAGCGCTTGATGGCCGAGGCACACACCGAGCGTGGGAATGTGCGCCTGCGGGAAGCGCTTCACGGCCTCGAGGCTGATGCCGGCCTCGTTGGGCGTGCACGGTCCCGGCGAGACGATCACGCGGTCATAGCCGCGGACGAGCAGATCGTCCACGGTCGCGTGGTCGTTGCGGACGACCTCTATGTCATGCGGAGGCGTCTGCAGCTCACCCAGGTACTGGACGAGGTTGTAGGTGAAGCTGTCGTAGTTGTCGATGACGAGGATGCGCACGGCGGATCAGTCCCACCCTGGTTGGTTGACCGCCAACTCGACCGCGGCGCGCAGGGCGCGCGACTTGTTGACCGATTCCTCGTATTCGTTGGCGGGCTTGGCATCGGCGACCGTGCCGCCGCCCGCCTGCACGTAGACGGTCCCGTCCTTGATCACGGCCGTACGGATGTGGATGCAGGTGTCGAGGTCGCCGCCGTAGCTGGCGTAGCCGATTGCGCCGCCGTAGCCGCAGCGCTTGACCGGCTCGAGCTCGTCGATGATCTGCATGGCGCGCACCTTCGGCGCCCCGGAGAGCGTGCCCGCGGGCAGGACCGCGCGCAGGGCGTCGAGCGCCCGCACGCCCGGGCGCAGGGTCCCGCTGACGTTGGAGACGATGTGCATCACGTGGCTGTAGTTCTCGACGAGCATGAAGTCGTCGACCTTCACGGTGCCGTATTCGCAGACGCGACCCAGGTCGTTGCGGCCGAGGTCGACCAGCATCACATGCTCGGCCCGCTCTTTTTCGTCGGCGAGCAGTTCCCGCGCGTACTCGGCGTCCTCTTCGGCGGTCGTGCCGCGCGGACGCGTGCCTGCGATCGGAGTGGTCGAGACGCGGCGGCCGCTGACCGTTACCAGCGGTTCGGGGCTGGCGCCGGCGATCTCGAAGTCGCCAAAGTCGAGGTAGTACATGTACGGCGACGGGTTCACCGCCCGCAGGCCCCGGTAGATCGAGAAGCCGCTGACCGGCGTCTTCGCCGACCAGCGCTGGGATGGCACCACCTGGAAGGCGTCGCCGGCATAGATGTAGTCGATGATCCTGGCCACGTTGGCCTCGAAGTGCTCGCGCGTCATGTTCGAGACGAACTCCGGAGCGGTGCGGTAAGCGATCTCCGCCGTGAGCGCCGGACGTGGCAATGGAGCGGCGAGGGTCTCCCTGATCGCCCCGATCTTTACGCGCGCGGTGTCGGCATCGTCGGTCGGGTGCGCGAGGACCGTGATCGTGTGCTTGAGGTGGTCGAACACGACGAGCGCATCCGTCAACATCAGCGCGAGGTCGGGAAGGCCGAGCGGATCGGGATTCGGAGGCCCCAGCGGCTCGACGGCGCGAACCAGGTCGTACGCGAACATTCCGACCGCGCCTCCCGCGAACGGCGCCGGCCCCCCTACCGGCGCCGGATCGAAACGCCGGAGCTCGGCGGCTGCCAGCTCGTAGGGGTCGCCCCCGTCCTCCAGCGACCAG
>DATGHN010000207.1:0-2115 GCA_035308005.1 Solirubrobacteraceae bacterium | reverse complement strand
GCCGAAACCGGCCTCCAGGAGTTCTAACCCACCGCGGACGGCAAGGTTGCGAGAAATCGTTCAACTGCCGCCGCGCACTGGCGGCCTTCGTTGATCGCCCAGACGATCAGCGACTGCCCGCGCCGCGCGTCCCCGGCGGCGAAGACGCCGTGGACGGATGTCGCATAGGCGGACGCATCGAGGTTGCCGCGCGCGTCCAGATTGCAGCCGAGTGCTTCGACGAGCCCGCCCTGCTCGGGATGCAGGAACCCCATCGCCAGGAGCACCAGTTCGGCGTTGATCGCGCGCTCCGTGCCCTCGACGGGGTCGAATGGCGGCGCCTCCTGCGCCTGCGCGACGTGGAGCGCCTGGACGCGGCCTTCGCCGGTGATCCGCGTCGTAACGACCGAGAAGCCGAGCTCGCCGAGACCCGCGGCCTGGGCCTCCTTCATCGCGTATGAGAGGCGCAGCTTGTTCGGCCAGCGCGGCCACGGCGTGCGGTCGTCGGGTCGCGCCATCGGCGGCTCGGGGACGATCTCCAGCTGCACGACCGAGCGGGCGCCCTCGCGGACAGCCTGGCCGACGCAGTCGGCCCCCGTGTCGCCGCCGCCGATCACGACGACGTCCTTGCGGGCCGCGCTGATCGCGCTGACCGGCGGCGCGGCGCTCGCCGGCTGCGGGCCGAACTCGACGGCCGCCCAGCGATTTCGCGCGTAGAGGTACTCCATCGCGAAGTGGGTCCCCGGCAGCTCACGACCCTCGACGGGCAGATCGCGGGGCACGCGCGAGCCGATCGCCAGCACGATCGCGTCGAACTCGCCGAGCAGCTCGGCCGCGTCGACGTCGACCCCGACGTCGACGCCGAGGCGGAACTCGACGCCCTCGGCCTCGAGCTGCCCGACCCGCCGCTCGACGATCCATTTCTCGATCTTGAAGTCCGGGACCCCGAAGCGGACCAGCCCGCCGGCTGCCTCGTCGCGCTCGAAGACAACGACGCCGTGGCCAGCGCGGCGCAGCTGCTGGGCGGCTGCGAGGCCGGCCGGACCCGAGCCGACGACGGCGACGCGGCGGCCTGTTTCGAACGCCGGCGGGGCCGGCAGGACCCAACCCTCGTCCCATGCGCGGTTGATGATCGAGTTCTCGATCTGCTTGATCGTGACCGCGTCGCCCTCGTTGATCTCGAGCACGCACGCGGCCTCGCAGGGAGCGGGGCACAGGCGGCCCGTGAACTCCGGGAAGTTGTTGGTGAAGTGCAGCTGGCGGATCGCTTCCGCCCAGCGGTCGCGGTAGACGAGGTCGTTCCAGTCGGGGATCAGGTTGCCGAGCGGGCAGCCGTTGTGGCAGAAGGGGACACCGCAGTCCATGCAGCGGCCGCCCTGGTCGCGCAGCTCGCCAACCGGCCGCGTGAGCATGAACTCCCGGTAGTCGCCGGCGCGCTCGACGGCGTCGCGCTCGGGGATCGGCTGGCGGCCGACCCGCATGAACCCCTTCAGCTCGCCCATCAGGCGCTCCCGGCGGTGGCCCGCACTCCTAGCTGACCTCGGCGAGCTCGCCTGCGCGCGCCGATGCCGCCTGCGCGTCGAGGACGCGGCGGTAATCGTCGGGCATGACCTTGACGAAGCGCTCGAGGCTCGTCTCCCAGTCAGCGAGCATCCGCTGTGCTACCTCGGACCCGGTCCGCTGGAGGTGCTCGGCGACGAGTGCGCGCAGCTCGATCGCGTCGGCCTCGTCGAGCTCCTCGAAGGAGACGCTCGCGCCGTTACAGCGCCGTGTCGTGAAGTCGCCGACCTCGTCGTAGACGTAGGCGATGCCGCCGCTCATGCCGGCTGCGAAGTTGCGCCCGGTCGGCCCCAGCACGACGACGCGCCCGCCGGTCATGTACTCGCAGCCATGGTCGCCGACGCCCTCGACGACCGCGCTCGCACCGGAGTTGCGGACCGCGAAGCGCTCGCCGGCGAGGCCGCGGAAGAACGCCTTGCCGGCCGTCGCCCCGTAGAGGACGGTGTTGCCGACGATCACGTTCTCCTCGGCGACGTAGCTGGCGTCCGCGGGCGGGCGGACCGCCACGATCCCCCCGGAGAGGCCCTTGGCCGTGTAGTCGTTGGCGACGCCGTGCAGCGTGAACGTGATGCCTGG
>DATGHN010000206.1:0-5887 GCA_035308005.1 Solirubrobacteraceae bacterium | reverse complement strand
CGGCGTCCACGTCGTCACCGTCAACGACTACCTGGCGCGGCGCGACGCGGAGTGGATGTCGCCGATCTACGACGCCCTCGGCGTGACGGTCGGGATCCTCCAGTCGGGGCAGTCGACGGAGGAGAAGATCCACGCCTACGCCTGCGATGTGACCTATGGCACCAACTCGGAGTTCGGCTTCGACTACCTGCGCGACAACATGGCCGCCGCGCTCGAGGACAAGGTCCAGAACGGCGGCCGCCGCGACGCCGACGGGCGCCCCGTCACCGCGCACACCTTCGCGATCGTCGACGAGGTCGACAACATCCTGATCGATGAGGCGCGGACGCCGCTGATCATCAGCGGCGCGCCCGAGCAGGCAGCCGAGCTCTACCAGCAGTTCGCGCGGCTCGCGCCGACGATGACGTCCGGGAAGGCCCCCGAGGGGATGGACCCGATGTCGCGGCGCCAGTTCATCGCCGACTACGACTACGAGTTCGACGAGAAGCACAAGACGATCGCCGTCAGCGAGCTCGGCGTCGCCAAGGCCGAGCGCTTCCTCGGCATCGACCACCTCTACCAGCCCGAGAACGGCCACCTCGTCAACCACCTCCACCAGGCGCTCAAGGCGGAGTCGCTCTACAAGCGCGACGTCGACTACCAGGTCCACGACGGCGAGGTGAAGATCATCGACGAGTTCACTGGCCGCACGCTCGAGGGCCGCCGCTGGTCGGAGGGGCTCCACCAAGCGATCGAGGCCAAGGAGGGCGTGCGGGTCCAGGAGGAGAACCAGACGCTCGCGACGATCACCCTCCAGAACTACTTCCGCCTTTACGACAAGCTGAGCGGCATGACCGGCACGGCGCTGACCGAGGCGACCGAGTTCATGAAGATCTACGAGCTGCCGGTCGTCCAGGTCCCGACCAATCAGCCGATGGTCCGCGACGACCGCAACGATCAGGTCTACAAGACCAAGGAGGGCAAGTGGTCGGCGGTCGAGCGCGAGATCGCGGCGCGGCACTCCGACGGCCAGCCGATCCTCGTCGGGACGATCTCCGTCGAGGTTTCGGAGCTGCTGTCGGCGCGCCTGCGCCGGCGCGGGATCGAGCATTCGGTGCTGAACGCCAAGCCGGAGTACGCCGAGCGCGAGGGCGAGACGATCGCCGAGGCGGGGCGGGTCGGCGCCGTCACGATCGCGACGAACATGGCCGGCCGCGGCGTCGACATCAAGCTCGGCGGCAACCCCGAGCACCTCGTGCGGCTCGACCTCGCAAAGATCGGCCTGCACCCCGGCGATGAGGGCTACGACGAGCACTTCGCCGAGCGGCTGCCGGCCGTCGCGGCGAAGGTCGAGGAGGACGGCAAGCGAGTGCTCGACGCCGGCGGCCTCTACATCATCGGCACCGAGCGCCACGAGTCGCGGCGGATCGACAACCAGCTGCGCGGGCGCGCCGGACGCCAGGGCGACCCCGGCGAGAGCCGCTTCTTCCTCTCCGCCGAGGACGACCTGATCCGCCTTTTCGCCGGCGATCGCATCTACCGCATCCTCGATCGCCTCGGCACGGTCGACGTCGACGGCAACGAGGAGCCGATCGAGGCCGGGCTCTTGTCAAAGCAGATCGAGAAGGCCCAGCAGAAGGTCGAGGAGCAGCACTACCTCCAGCGCAAGCACACGCTCGAATACGACGACGTGATGAATGAGCAGCGCCGCGTCATCTACGCGCTGCGCGACCAGGTGCTCGAGGGAGCAAACCTCGCCCAGGCGCGCGACGAGGTCGCCGCCGTGCTCGAGCGCACGATCGAGGAGTACACCGCCGACGACTACGCCGAGGATTGGGACATCGGCGCGCTCTACGGGGCGCTCGCCGCGATCTATCCGGTCTCGGCCGACCTGGCCAGCTTCGGGCGCGAGCACGGGCGCGGCGACCACGGCGAGCTGACCGACACGGTCATCGCCGACGCGATGGCGCGCTACGACGCTCGCGAGGCCGAGCTCGGCGAGGAGCTCATGCGGGCGCTCGAGCGCTTCCTGCTGCTCCAGACGATCGACGACAGCTGGCGCGAGCACCTCCACGACATGGACTACCTGCGCGAGGGCATCCACCTGCGCGGCTTCGCCCAGATCGAGCCGCTCGTCGCCTACAAGAACGAGGCCTTCACGCTGTTCGAGGACCTGATGAACAGCGTCTGGTCGGACTTCGCGCGGCTGATCTTCCACGTCCAGGTCCAGACCGAGCTGCCGAACGGCGCCGGCGGCAACGGCGTGTCGGCAGGCCCGCCGGCGCGCTCCTACCAGCCCGCGGGGTCGGCGACCGGCGGAGCGAGCCGCGTCAGCTACTCGAGCGGCATCGCCGCGGGATCGGGGGCGCTCGCCGCCGCCGCGGTCGAGGACGCCGCGGCAAACGGCGGCGGCGAATATCTCGACGAGGCGCCGGCGCAGGTTGAGCAGCGCCGCGTGTCAAGCGATGAGCAGCTCGGCCGCAACGACCCCTGCTGGTGCGGCTCCGGCAAGAAGTTCAAGCGCTGCCACGGCTCGTGAGCGGCGCGCCGTCCGAGGAGCCGACGACCGCACGGCTTGCGGCGATCCGCGAGCAGCTCGCGCTGCTCTCGGACTATCTTTGACCCGGCCTCGCTCAGCGAGCGCATCGCGGCGCTCGAAACGCATATGGGGGAGCCGGGTTTCTGGGATGACGCAGAGGCCGCGGCGAAGGTCGGAGCCGAGCACGCCCGCGTGACGCGGCGGCTCGAGCGCTTCCGCTCGGTCACCGCCGACGCCGACGACCTCGAGGCGCTCGCCGAGCTCGCCGAGGAGGACGCGGAGCTGGCCGCCGAGCTCGACGAGCAACTGCGCTCGGTCGAGGATCGCCTGCTCGCGCTCGAGGAGGAGCGCCTCTTCTCGGGGCCGTATGACGCGGGCGACGCGATCGTCACGATCAACGCCGGCGCCGGCGGTACCGACGCCCAGGACTGGGCCGAGATGGTGCGCCGGATGGAGATGCGCTGGGCCGAGAAGCGCGGCTTCGACGTCGAGTTGCTCGAGGAGTCACCGGGCGAGGAGGCGGGGATCAAGTCGGCCTCCTTCCGCGTCTCGGGCGAGAACGCCTACGGGCTCTACAGCGCCGAGAAGGGCGTCCACCGCCTAGTGCGCATCTCGCCGTTTGACTCGGCCTCGCGGCGCCAGACGAGCTTCGCCGGCGTCGAGGTTGCGCCGGTCGTCGAGGGCGAGGGGGAGATCGAGATCGCAGACGACGACCTGCAGGTCGACACCTACCGCGCGAGCGGCGCGGGCGGCCAGCACGTCAACAAGACCGACACCGCGGTGCGGATAACGCACCGCCCGAGCGGGATCGTCGTGCAGTGCCAGAACGAGCGCTCGCAGTCCTCCAACAGGGCGACCGCGATGGCGATGCTGCGTGCCAAGCTTGCCGAGCGCGAGGAGGCGGCGCGGCGCGAGGAGATCGCGCGCGAGCGCGGCGAGGCGCTCGACGTCAACTTCGGCTCGCAGATCCGAAACTACGTCGTCCACCCCTACACGATCGTCAAGGACCTGCGCACCGGCCAGGAGACCGGCGATGTCCAAAAGGTCCTCGACGGCGACCTCGACCCGTTCGTGCGGGCCTACCTGCTGTGGGCTTCGCGCGCGTGAACGAGGTCGACCGCGTCGAGCTCGTTCAGCGAGCGCTCAGTGAGGACATCGGGGCCGGGGATGTGACGAGTGAAGCCACGGTGCCCGAAGGAGCGCGCGCTCGGGCGGTGATTGTGCAGAAGGCCGACGGCGTGGTCTTCGGCGTGGATGTGGCTTTGCTCGCCTTTTCGCTCGTCGATGAGGGTGTGGTCGTCGAGGAGCGGGGCGTCGAGGGGCGGTGGCGCGATGCGGGGGCGGTGGTGCTGGCCGTGGCCGGCGACGCGCGGGCGCTTCTGGCGGCTGAGCGGACCGCCTTGAACTTCCTCGGGCGCCTGTCAGGTGTCGCGACTTCGACGGCCCGCGCCGTCGCCGCCGTCGAGGGCACCGGGGCGCGCGTGCTCGATACGCGCAAGACGACGCCGGGCCTACGGATGCTCGAGAAGGCGGCGGTCGCCGCGGGCGGCGGCGTCAACTACCGGATCGGCCTCTACGACGCGGTGCTGATCAAGGAGAACCACATCGCCGTCGCCGGCGGGATCGCCGCGGCGGTCGCGGCGGCGCGCGAGCGTGCGCCGGGGCTGCCGCTCGAGGTCGAGGTGCGCGACAGCGCCGAGATCGACGAGGCGCTCGCGGCCGGCGCGCCGCTGCTGCTGCTCGACAACATGAGCGTCGCGGAGCTGAGCGCGGCGGTCGCCCAGGTGGGCGGACGCGCCGAGCTCGAAGCCAGCGGCGGTGTGACGCTCGAGACGCTCCGGGCAGTCGCTGGCACCGGCGTAGACTTTGTGTCGATGGGTGCGTTGACCCACTCGGCACCGGCGCTTGACCTCTCGCTGCAACTGGAGCTTCTGGCGTGAACGCGCTGCCGATGGCCGGCGAGGCCGTTTCGCTCGGCGCCGTGGAGATCGCCGAGCTCTCTGAGGAGGTCCGGTCGCTGGCGGCGGCGCGCGACGCGGTGATCCTCGCCCATAACTACCAGCTGCCCGAGATCCAGGACGTCGCCGATTTCGTCGGCGACTCGCTCGCGCTCTCGCAGCAGGCGGCGCGCACCGAGGCTTCGACGATCGCCTTCTGCGGCGTGCACTTCATGGCCGAGACCGCGTCGATCCTCTCGCCGCAGAAGACCGTCCTGATCCCCGATCCGAACGCCGGCTGCTCGCTGTCTGACTCGATCACGGCCGAGCAACTCGGCGAATGGAAGGCCGAGCATCCGGGGGCGATCGTCGTGATGTACGTCAACACCTCAGCCGAGGTCAAGGCGCTGACCGACTACTGCTGCACGTCATCGAACGCGGTCGCCGTGGTCCGCCACATCTATGCGACCCACGGTGAGGACACGGAGATCCTCTTCGGGCCTGACATGTTCCTCGGCGCCTACGTCGAGCGTGAGACCGGGCGCCGGATGCACGTCTGGGACGGCGAATGCCACGTTCACGCCGGAATCCGCCCGGCCGACATTGCCGCCGCGCGCGCCGCCCACCCAGCAGCCGACTTCCTGATCCACCCCGAGTGCGGCTGCTCGACGTCGGTGATGGAGTACGTCGCGGCCGGCGACGTCGACGCCGACGGGGTGCGGATGCTCTCGACCGGCGGGATGCTTCGCTACGCCGAGGACGCCGGTGCGGGGGCCAGCGCGATCGTCGCGACCGAGATCGGGATGCTCTACCCGCTGCGCCAGGCGGCCCCCGACGTCGAGTTCATCGCGGCGAACGCGGAGGCATCCTGCCGCTTCATGAAGATGATCACGCTGCCGAAGCTGCGCGACAGCCTGCGCGACGGCGTCGCCGAGGTCCGCGTTTCACCCGACATCGCCGCCGCGGCGCGGCTTGCGATCGAGCGGATGGTCGCGATCAGCGCCTGACGACGCGTGCGCGGGGCTAGAACTCGCCGGTCTCGTGGGGACCGACGCAGGCCACAGCGAGTTCCTCGCTGATCGAGCGCGCGACGGCGTCGACCTCGTCGAAGGAGACCGCGTCGATCGCCTCGATCGCGGCGTCAGAGTCCATCTCGTCGCCGTAGACGATCGCGCTGCTCGCCGCGTAACGCGCGACGGCGCCCGAGTTCTCAAAGCCCAGCACGAGGCGGCCGCCGGCATAGGCGCGGGCCCGTTCGACCTCCTCCTCGCGCGGGCCTTCGCTGCGAAGCTCATCGACGATCTCGCGCATCCGCGTGTAGGCCTCGACACACTTCGCCGACTCGAGGCCGGCGCCGAGGTGCAGCAACGCGGCGTCCGCGTAGGAGCGCTCGCTGGACCAGACGGAGTAGCAGAGGCCTCGCTGCTCGCGG
>DATGHN010000205.1:0-8427 GCA_035308005.1 Solirubrobacteraceae bacterium | reverse complement strand
GACGAGCTTCGCCGCCGCCGCCTCGGAGAGGTCGTGCGCGTCGAGGTCGGAGCGCGGATCAGCGCGCGACTGCTCGGCGAGCTGACGACCGCACTCGGCGTCTCGCCGCGCGACGTCTACCCCGTCGAGGGAATGCTCGATTTGACCGGACTGCTCGAGCTGACGCGCCTGCCGGGCTTCCCGGAGCTGCACGACCCGCCCTACACCCCGGCGATCTACCCGCACGTGCCCGGTGATGACGAGCGCCACCCCGACGTGATGGGCGCGATGCGCGACGGCGACCTGCTCGTCCACCACCCCTACGACTCCTTCGCGAGCTCCGTCGAGCGCTTCATCGAGCAGGCCGTCAACGATCCCCAGGTGCTGGCGATCAAGCAGACCGTCTATCGCACCAGCGACGACTCGACGCTCGTCCCGGCGCTGATCCGCGCGGCCGAGCGCGGCAAGCAGGCGGTCTGCCTGGTCGAGCTCCAGGCGCGGTTCGACGAGCGCACCAACATCCACTGGGCAAAGGCGCTCGAGCAGGCCGGCGTCCACGTCGTCTACGGCCACCCGGCGCTGAAGACCCACGCCAAGTGCGCGCTGGTCGTGCGCCGCGAGGGCGACGGCGTGCGCAACTACGTCCACATCGGCACGGGCAACTACCACTCCGCGACGGCCCGCCTGTACACCGACTTCGGGCTGTTCACGACCGACGAGGCGATCGGATCGGACGTCGCCGAGCTGTTCAACTACCTGACCGGCTTCGGGCGGCCGTCGAGCTACCGCAAGGTCCTGATCGCTCCGGCCTACCTGCGCAACGCGATCCTCGGCGAGATCGCGGCGGCGATCGACGCGCATTCGCCGCAGAGCCCGTCACGGATCGCGATCAAGATCAACGCCCTCGTCGACGGCGCCTGCATCGATGCGCTCTACGCCGCCTCGCAGGCGGGCGTGCGAGTCGATCTGAACGTGCGCGGCATCTGCTGCCTGCGCCCGGGCATCCCCGGGCTCTCCGAGAACATCCGCGTCGTCTCCGTCGTCGGGCGCTTCCTCGAGCACTCCCGCATCTACGCCTTCCAGTACTCAGGCGCCGAGAAGGTCTACATCTCCTCGGCCGATCTGATGCCGCGCAATCTCGACAGCCGCGTCGAGCTCGCGGTTCCGATCGATGACCCTGCGCTGCGCGCCCAGGTGATGGAGGTCCTCGATCTGTGCCTGGCCGACAACCACAACGCCTGGGATCTGCACGGCGACGGCGCCTGGCTGCGCCGCCATCCGCGCGAGGGCGAGCCGGAACTCGACGCACAGGGTGAGCTGATGCGCCGCCACAGCGCCTACGCCGCGCCCTGAGGCGGCGCGCTGGTCGGGCGACTCGCGCGGAGCCGCCCGACCGGCAGCGGTCAGGACTTCGCCGCGAGGGCGACCTTCGGTGGGCGCGCTCCGAGCCGCGTGTCGGCGCCGAACTGATCGCCCTTGCAGCTCCAGGGGCGCCCGAGGTCGTAGGGACCTGAGATGTACTGAGTGACGGTGGCGGTCGCAGTCGGAGCGGCCTTGGTCCCGCCGAGTGTCGCAGTCGCCGCCGCGTAGGTGACGGTCAGGATCGGGTCCACGCGCGGCTCCTTGCAGAGGCTGTTCTTGCCGGGAATGGTGAACTGGCCGGTGATCACCTCGAAGGCAGCCGACGCCTGCCCGGTGCAGTTGACCTGAAGGCCGGGAACGAAGCCGTTGCAGGAGAAGTTGTCGACGCTCGAGACGACGCCCTTCAGCGCGACGACCGGCGACTGGTCGAAGTACTGGATCTCGTGGGGCTCGGTCTCCAGTTGGTAGCCGCTGATCGGGCCGTCGCAGGAGAACTGGTACTTGACCTGGGTCCCGCTGACGCCGGACTCGGCAACGCCCTTCTGGATGTGGCCGGCGCAGGTGTAGTTGTTCGGATCGTCGCTGGCGGGCGTGGCGGCGGTGGCTCCCGTCGAGCTGTCGGCGACGCGCGCCACGCCGTGGGCCTGCCCCAGCGACGGGGCGAGCACCGGCAGCGCCACGGCGATGACGGCGACGCCGAGCGCGGCAAGAGCCCGCCGAGTGGCGCGTGTTGGTCTGGGCAATGGGTCCTCCTGGTCGGGTGGTGGCATTCGTGTGGGGGCTTGCTCGACTGCGCAGCGCTGCGCAAACCTCATAATCCTCATCAATATTGTAGTCATTATGCTAAACTCTTCGATTCGTGCCAAACCAGAACTGGAGTCCGCCTGCAGATGCGTAGACGACGTCACCTCACCGCCGCCCTCGTAGTGATCGCCGCCCTCACCGCTGTTCCCGTCGCCATCGCGGCGACGACGACGATCTCGATGTCCGGCGCGACATCCTCGTTTCCGCTGATCGAGCTGCTGGCGAGCAAGTACTCGAAGCTGAAGAACAACAGCGTCCGCTTCAAGATCGCCCAGGGGGGCGCGAGCGTCGGCATCGCCGACGCCGCCGCGGGCCGCGTGAGCATCGGGAACTCGTCCCGGGCGCCGCAGACCGGCGACCCCTCAGGCCTCTACTTCTACCCGATCGCCAAGTACTTCGTCTGCATCGTCACGAACTCTTCGAACACGCTCTCGAACCTGACCGCGCCGCAGGCCCAGCAGATCTTCACCGGCAAGGTCCGCAACTGGAGCCAGGTTCCGGGCGCGACCGCGACGGGGTCGATCGACGTCTACAGCCGCACGTCGGTCGCCGGCGTCCTGACGACGTTTCAGAACACGCTGCTTGGCAACAGCAAGGTCGGGTCGTTCGCGACCCAGGAGCCGAGCGAGGGCCTGATGCAGAACGCGGTCAAGAAGGACGCCTCCGGGATCGGCTTCCTGTCTGACTATTTCGCGCTCGCCAAGGGGCTCAACGCGGTCGGCTACGCCGGCACCGGGTGCTCCGTGGCCAACGTCGTCAGCGGCACCTACCCCGGCGTCTCTGACTTCTACGAGGTGACGAAGGGGCCGGCGAGCGGCCAGAACCAGGCCTTCATCTACTGGATCCAGAGCAGCGCGACGGCCAAGAAGATCATCGAGAGCAACTGGATCCCGCTCGGCAAGATCCAGCCGGTTGTCAAGAGTCACTAGCTTCGCCGCGGGCCTTCGCCCGCGAGGCAGTGACGGTCGCGCCGAGCGCCTGCTCGGCGCGACCGCCTGCCTGACGTTCGTCGGGATCGTGCTGATGGTCGTCTTCGTGACGGCCCGCGCGGCGCCGCTCTTCTCGTCGCAGGGGCTTTCCTGGCTTGGCTCCGGAGGCGACGTCGACACGCAGATCGGCGCGATGGCCAACGGTGCGACGCACGTCCAGGTCCACCTCTGGCCGCTGATCTACGGCTCGCTGCTGACGACGGCGCTCGCGATCGTGCTGGCGCTCGCGATCTCGCTGCTGACGGCGATCTTCATCGTCGACCTCGCACCGGCACGCGTGCGAAGCCTGATGCTGCCGGTGATCCGGCTGCTTGCGTCGGTGCCGTCGGTGATCTACGGCCTGATCGGGATCCTCGTGCTCGTGCCGTTCGTCGGCAACGACCTGATCAGCGCCGGCCAGAAGGAGTCCGTGATCAACGTCATCCAGCTGACGGGAGCGGGGCTCCTGGTCTCGGTCGTGATCCTGACCGTGATGGTCACGCCGATCATCACCGCGCTGACGGTCGAGGCGCTCGCCTCGGTGCCGCGCTCGTGGCACGAGGGCGCCGTCGCGCTCGGCCTGAACCCGGTGCGCGCGACGATCACCGTGTCGCTGCGCGCGATCCGCCCGGCAATCGTCGCCGCGACCGCGCTCGCCGCGGCTCGCGCGTTGGGCGAGGCGATCGTGATCGACATGGTCTCGGGCGGCAAGTCGTTCAGCCCCAATCCCGCCGACGGGCTGATCTTCATCTATGAGCCGCTGCGAACGATGGCCTCGACGATCATCGACCAGGGCGAAAACCTGTCGGTGCCGGCCGTGCGCTCGACGGTCTATGCGCTTGCGCTGCTGTTGATGGTGTCGGGGCTCGTGCTATCGCTTGCCTCGCGCCTGATCCGGCGATCGTTTCGCCGCTACGAGCTGAGCAGCTGATGGCCACCAGTGAACCGCTTCGGCCTCCGCTTGCGAGCGCCCCCCGCCAGCGTCGCGGGCGCCGCTCCTCGGTGCGAAGCTGGCGCCTGCGCGACCAGGTCGTGTGGCTGTGCGCCTGGCTCGCCGGCGCGCTCCTGTGCCTGGTCGCCGGCGCGATCGTCGTGTTCCTGGCGGTCAAGGGGCTCGCGTTCCTGCGCCCGTCGCTGCTCGTCGAAAGCCCGAGCGCGTCCGTGGACCAGGCGGGCTCGGGCGGCTTCCTCGATCCGATGATCGGGACACTGACGATGGCGGCGATCGGGACGCTGCTGGCGACGCCGCTGGCTGTCGCGAGCGCGCTGTGGGTCGTCGAGTACGGGCGCCCGCGGCGGCTGGCCGCGCTCGTCGAGACGGCGATCGAGGTCGTCGCCGCGACGCCCGACATCGTGCTCGCCATCTTCGGGCTCGCGCTGTTCCAGTTCGGCATCTTCGCGCCGCTGTCGTTTCGCGCCGGCGCCGGCGGGGTCTACGGGCGCTCGTTCTTCGCGGCTGGAATCATGATGTCGCTGATCGCGCTGCCGCTGACCTACACGGCGACTCGCAACGGCCTTCGCGCTACGCCGCGCCAGCTGCGCGAAGCCTCCTATGCCCTCGGCAAGACGCGGATCGCGACGATCCGCCGCGTGTTGTTGCCGAAGGTCCGCTCGGACATCGCGACGGGCGCGACGCTCGGGCTCGGGCGGATCATCGGCTCGACCGCGATCGTCGTGCTGCTGCTCGGCGCCACGCTGCAGAACAGCCCGCAGGGAAGCGTTCCGCTGCTCGGCTTCCTGCGCGGCACAGGTTCGACGCTGACCAGCTACATCTTCGAGAACTCCCCGGCCGGCGAAGGCAACGCGCCGCAGAAGGCCTACGCCGCGGCGTTCGTGCTGATCGTGATCGTGCTGGTCCTCAACGCCGTGGTCGCGCGGATCTCGCGCGTCGGCGCCGCCGCCGCGGGTTCCTCGGGGCGGCTGACCCTCTGAGCGGATCCGCTCACGAGCTTGCCAACAATCCACCGCATACGCCACAATGTCCATATTGTCGATCGATCCGCTGATCATTGAGCGCCCAGTGACGACCTCCACGACGCTGCGCGCCGTGGAGTCGCAGGCGTCCGGCCCCGAGCGGATGCGCCTTCACGACGTGAGCGTCTTCTACGACGACGTGCCCGCGGTGCGCGGGACGTCGCTGTCGATCCGCAAGGGCGAGGTGCTCGCCCTGATCGGGCCGTCGGGCTGCGGCAAGACGACCCTGCTTCGCACGCTCAACCGGCTCACCGAGCTCACCCCGGGCGCCACGCACAGCGGCCAGATCACCCTCGACGGCGAGGACATCGACGAGCTCGAGGACACCAAGCTGCGGGCCCGCGTCTCGATGGTCTTCCAGCAGCCCAACCCCTTCCCGATGTCTGTCTTCGACAACGTCGCATTCGCGTTGCGCGAGCAGGCGCGCAGGCGGCCGCGGCGCCGCGAGCTCGAGCCGCTCGTGACGCGCGCGCTCGAACGCGCGGGGCTGTATGAGGAGGTCCGCTCGGGCCTCGACCGCCCGGCGCTGCGCCTCTCCGGCGGCCAGCAGCAGCGCCTTTGCATCGCGCGCGCGATCGCCACCGACCCCGAGATTTTGCTGATGGACGAGCCGTGCTCGGCGCTCGATCCGCGCTCGACGAGCGTGATCGAGGACCTGATCCTGCAGCTGCGAAACGACCTCGCGGTCGTGATCGTGACCCACAACCTCCAGCAGGCCCGGCGGATCGCCGACCGCGTCGCGTTCATGTACCTCGGAGACCTCGTCGAGGAGGGCAGCGCGGACCAGATCTTCGCCGCCCCGCTGCAGGAGCGAACGCGCGAATACGTCGCCGGCGCCTTCGGATGAGACGCGCGAGCCTTGCGCTCGCGGCGGCCGCAGCGCTGCTCGCCTCCGGCTGCGAGACCACGCAGGAGCAGAGCGCGAAGATCGGTCGTGCACTCGGCCATCAGAGCGCGGCGACGGGAACCCTTCGCGTCGGCGGCGCCAACCGCTCGGTCCGCGTGCTGCGAAGCGTGCTCGTCGGCGCGGCGGGCCAGTCGGCGGTGGCCGTCGAGCTCTCGAACACCGGCGCGCGGCCCCAGGCTTCGTTTCCGATCCTGATCGCGGTGCGCGACGCGCACGGCAAGACCGTCTACCGCAACGACACCGAGGGGATCGAGCCGTCGCTTCAGAGCCTGTCGCTTTTGCCCGCTCATGCGAGTGAGTGGTGGGTCGACAACGAGGTGCTCGGCGGAGCGCCCAAGTCGGTGAGCGTCAGCGTCGGAGCCTCCTCCGGGCGCGTCGCGGTTGGCGGTCCGCCGCCGCTGATCACGACGCGCGCGCTCAGCGCGAGCGCGAGCTTCCCGGGTCCCCACGTCTCGGCGACCGTCTCCAACCGCTCCGCGGTCGCCCAGCGCCAGCTCGCGCTGTATGCCGTGGTTCTGAACGGCAACACCGTCGTCGGCGCGGGCCGCGCGATCGTCGTGGCGCTCGGCGCGCATGCCTCGACGAGCGTCGTGATCCCCGTGATCGGCTCTGTGGACGGCCGTACGATCTCGGTCACCACTGCACCCGGGCAGTTGCACTGACCTCTAGGCTGTGCGTGTGCCCCGGCCGATCCGACTAGGCGCCGCCGCGGCGCTCGTCCTCGCCCTCGCGGCCGGCGGTGCTCTCGCCGCGCAGGCCGCCTCCACTTCGCAGCTTCAGAACTGGCCCGAGTTCGGCCTGAACCCGCAGCGCACGAACTCGACCCCGCTCTCCCCCGGGATCACCGCGGCCAACGTCTCGCACATGCGCTCGCAGACGGTCGCGCTGCCGGGGACCGTCGACAGCTCGCCGATCTATCTACACGGCGCCACGGTCAAGGGCGCGACGCACAACACGATCTTCGTCACGACGACCTACGGGATCACGCTCGCCCTCGACGCCAAGAGCGGACGAATCCTCTGGCGCTTCACGCCGGCCGCGATCAAGGCCTGGAGCGGGAGCTCGCAGTTCACGACCGCGACCCCGATCGCCGACCCGAGCGGACGCTACGTCTACTCAACCTCGCCCAACGGCGAAGTCCACAAGCTGGCGATCGCAAACGGCCATGAGCAGCCCGGCTGGCCGGTCAAGATCACGACCGACCCGACGCGTGAGAAGCTGACGGCGTCGCTGAACATAGCGGGCGCCGAACTGCTCGCGAGCACCGGCGGCTATTACGGCGATGCGCCGCCCTACATCGGCCACGTCGTGGCGATCGATCGCGCGAGCGGCCGCATCCACGCCGTCTTCAACACGCTCTGCTCAAACCGCCACCAGATCGTCGCGGCGAGGACCTGCAAGGCGAGCGACTCGGCGATCCTCTCGCGCAGCGGTCCGGTCGTCGAGCCGGGCGGCACGCGCCTGCTGATCGCGACCGGCAACGCGCCCTACAACGGCCGCACCAACTTCGGCGACAGCGTAATCGAGCTGACGCTGCCGAACCTCGCCTTCCGCCAGGCCTTTACGCCGACCGACCAGGACAAGCTGAACACCGGCGATCTCGACCTGGGCTCGGGCTCACCGGCGGTGCTCCCCGGCAACCTCGTCTGGATCGCGGGCAAGGACGGCCTCCAGCGGCTGCTCAACCTCGCGGCGCTCGACGGCAGCGCGCCCGGCACCCCGCCGCACACCGGTGGTGACGTGCAGGACCTCCCGACGCCTGGTAACCAAGAGGTCTTCACGGCACCCGCCGTCTACGGCAACCTGCTGTTCGTCGCCGATGGCGGCGGCACGACCTCCTATCGCGTCGGCGGCCGCCGCCTTCATCGGATCTGGAGCAACGGCACCGCCGGGACGAGCCCGATCCTCGCCGGCGGCCTGCTCTACGTCTACAACCCAGGCGGCTCGCTCGTCGTTTACCACCCCGCCAACGGCCACGTCATCACGACCCTGAACGTGCCGGGCGGGCACTGGAACAGCCCGGTCCCCGTCGACGGGCACCTGATCGTGCCGTCCGGCAACGCCAACGACCACTCGACGAACGGCACGTTGACGATCTTCTCGGTTCGCTAGTAGCGACCGGCCGCTTCGGTCAGCGCCGCGAATGCGCGTTGGGGCGACGCCGTGTCAGTCCCAGAGGATCTTCGCGTACGCTCGCGCAGCTTCGCTCCACAGGTGGAGTTGGTGGACTGCACCCACGCGATCCGTCCGTGAAGGTGGGCGCGGAAGACGGGGACCCGGTCTCGGTTCTGACTTTCGCCGCCGTGGCGGGCGGCATTCTTGAGGATCGCCTTGAGGGTGTCGTATTCCTCGCGCGAAACGTTGGGGCCGTCGTTGACGACGAGGCCGCAGACCGTCTGTCGCCCGGCCCGGGTGGCAAGCGTCGATTTGCGC
>DATGHN010000204.1:0-16092 GCA_035308005.1 Solirubrobacteraceae bacterium | reverse complement strand
GCGGCGGGCTCATAGACCTTGGCGTAGCCCGCGCGCATCATGTCGAGTGCCAGCGCGCGATCCTCGGCATAGGCGATGTCGCGAAACGGCACGCGCTCCCAGGCCGAGCGGGCGATGCAGGCGTTTGCGTCGCTGAGGAAGCCGCGGCGCCCCATCAGCTCGACAGCGGGCAGGTCACGTTCGTCGTCTCCAAGCCGCACCACGCCCGGCTCGAGCGAGTCGAACCAGCGCTCGAGCTCGCGCCGGACGGCAGATGACGCATCAGGGCGGGCGCGATAGGCACCGTAGACGAGCCCCACGTCGTCGGCCAGCTCGAAGCCGCCGAGCAGCCGCGCGAGCCAGCTCTCATCCGCCGGCTGCGAGTCCTGGGTCAGCAGCGCCACATGCGCGCCGCGCGCCTCGCTCATCAGCAGGTTGCGCGTCCGTCCGTGGCCGTACTCGCCGCTCGCGACGTCGATGACTCTTGCACCGGCGGCAGCCGCCGCCTCGCGCGAGCCGTCGCTGGATGCCGAGTCGGCAACGAGCAGCTCGATGTCGCCGTCGAGTTGCTGTGCGCGCACCGCCGCCAGCACGCCGCCGAGCAGCTCGCCACCGTTTCGCATTGGGATTGCCACCGTCACAAGGCTCATCGCTTGACGAGCTCGATCCAGTCCGCCGATCGCCCACACAGACTCCGCCAGCGCGACAGCGGCACCGCTCGCAGCACCTCCGGACTGCTCTTCGCGATCACCATCGCACCGAACTCGGCCTGATAGGAGGCGTCGCCGGGATCGATCGTCCCGCCCGCGCGCTTGATCAGCAGGAGGTGGTGGCCGCGGCGCAAGCGGATCGCGCCCGCCGCCTGCCACTGGTCGACCGAGTCGGTTCCGCTGACGTTGCCGAGCGGTCGATTGTCGACGAACACCGACAACGGCCGCACGCCGCTCTTTTGAACCCACACGCGGTAGAGCCCCGGCGCCGCGACGTAGACGAATTGGAACTCCTTGCCCGGGCCGGTCAGCGTCACCGAGCCGGAGAGGTTGAGGTTCTCGCCCCAGCCGAACGGCCGGTTCGGCGCGCCCAGCGACTCGAAGCCGAGGACCGGCGGCGCCACGGCGGCCATGAGCTCATCGCCCGAATGGCCCGATGCCGCAAGCGCCTGCACCGCGGAGCAGACCGGCACCGCGCTTCCAGCCCAAAGCGTCTGAAGCGGCATGTGCGCGAGCACGCCCGGCGCGCGCTCGCGCTGCCAGCCGAAGTAGTAGCTGTTGGAGTAGACGAGGCGGAAATTGGCCGGCGGCCGACTCTGAATCGGGGAGCGGCGCGTGATGATCACGGGGAAGGACTCGACATAGGAGAGCCGATCCTCGTCAAGGTCGTAGAACCGATTGAAGCGATCACTGAAGGGCGCGGGATCAGGGGTGATGGAGTCAAACGGCGCGATCGTCTCCGTCGTGCCGGCGAAGTACTTGATGAGCTCGTCTGACTCGTAGAAGAGGATCGGCCCGCTCTTCGCGAAGTGCTCGGTCGTCGCACGGATCGCGAGCATCCGCTGCGTCGGCGAGGGCACGTCGATGTGGTAGCCGAGCAGGTCGGAGACGACGATCGCCACCGTCAGGGCCAGTCCGACCAGCGCGACCAAGGACCGCAGGCGCCGCCACGAGATCGCGAACAGACCGACACCTGCGACCCACACGGCCACCGGGCTGGCCATCGCATAGACCTTTCCGACGGCGTAGGGCGTCACGCGCGGAACCACGATCAAGAGCACCAGTCCGGTCGTGATCGCCGCGATCAGTGGCCCGGCGTCGCGGCGCTGGATGCTCGACAGCACTCCCGGGATCAGCGCGAGCAGGATGACGATCGTCGCGAGCGTGGTCAGCCCGCCGGCGGGATGACCCGCGACCGGTAAGCGGTAGTCGCCGGACAGCCACACGCCGCTGATCTGGCTGAGCGGCAGCGGGCGCTCGAGTTGCCCGAGCGGGCTGACCGCGAGGCTCGTGACCCCGCTGCCGCCGGCGCCCACCACGCCCTGAGCGACGCTGAAGAGTGTCGAGGCGCCCGACAGCGCCGGCACCGAGAGCGCCGCGATCAGCCCACAGCCCAGTAGGCCGGGCCGTGCCCAGGACAGCCTTGGGAGCCGCCGCGTGAATACGACCACCACGAGCGCAGCGCCCCCAATCGCCGCGAGCACGTAGGGCGACCCCGCAACCCCGTAGGTGCAAAGGAGAGCGGCGAGCGGAACGGCCACGACCCCTACTCCGCGGTAGCGATGACCCGCGCGGATCGCTTCGGCTGAGAGCGCAAACGCCGTGACGGCCATCGCGGCGGTCGCGACCTCCTTGATGTTTCCCTGCATCGCGTACTGGTAGAAGAGGTTCGCGCAGGCTGCCGCGAAGCCGAGCACCGCCGCCCGCCGCGCCCCGATCGCGGGCGCGGCGGCGGCGCCGACGGCCAGTGCGACGAGCGCGGCCATCGCGCTCAGGAAGCCCTGGTAGACGACCTCCGGCCCGACGCTCAGCAGGCCGCTCAGCGTGGCCAGCTCGGCGTGCGCGCCAAGCGGGTAGGACGTACTGAGGTAGGCGTCGATGACGTCCCCCGCCGTGCTCACATGCTGGGGAACCAGCGCCATCCCCGACGACTTCAGATGCGCGCTGAGCAGCATCTGGACCGACGTGTCGTTGACGAAGTTGTAGCCCGTCCACAGCCAGTGGCCGCTGACGAGCACGGGGAGCATGAAGAGGACGTAAACGCCGAGCGCGGCGAGCCCCGGGAGGCCCGGGTTGATCCTGCTGGGAAGGCCGCCCGTCGCAAACGCAAGACCGGCCACAGCGATCACACACAGCACGACCAGCGCCGGCACGTAGGAGCCGCCGAGCGCGTAGACCGGATAGACGAGGACGATGCTGCCCGCGAGCCCGAGCGGAATCAGCAGCGCGTTGGCGAGGCGTGCGCGCACAACGCGCTCGATGAAGAGCCCGACCCCTAGTGCCGTCAGCCACAGCGCGACGGGCAGGCCGCCAATCGCCATGACGTTCTGAAAGAGGCTCGGCTCGAAGCTCAAATCTCAGGCCCCCGCCGCGCGGGGGCGCCCGAGAGTCATCCTTCCCCGTCCCGGCGCAGGCCGAGGATGCTGAGCAGGAACGAAGAGAAGAAGACCTGGATTCCCACGATCAAAAGCTCGAAGGCGATGATCGCCAAGCGCTCCTGGCTGAGCGCGCCGAAGCCCTCGTTGATCCAGTCGATCACGATCACAAGCGCTGTGACGAAGCCGGCGAGGGCGATGGCGCCACCGAGCATCAGGCCGTGCTCGAGTCGGAACGTCGCGCGCGCCTTGTCGAACCAGGCCTCGCGCTCGTTCATGAAGTAGGTGCCGTAGGCGTGCGCGCAGAGCCCGAGCGCGAGAACCTGGGTGCCGATGATGGTGAACAGCGCGCCGCCGATCAGAGCGTGGATGTCCCAGCTGCGCCCAAAGATGTCGAGGTGCGTGAGCACCATCAGAGAGATCAGGGTCCCGAACAGGGCGAGCACCGCGCCCGGGAGGATGAAGAGGTATGTCGGGCTGTGGACGAGCAGGAAGCGCAGATGGCGCCAGCCGTCGCGGAAGCTCGACAGCTTCGACTCGCCCCCGCGCGGGTGATAGGTGATGTCGATCTCGCGGATGTCGAGGTGCTCCTTTGACGCCCGGATGACCATCTCGGACGCGAACTCCATCCCCGTCGTGCGCAGGTCGAGCGTCCCGAGCACGTCGCGGCGCAGCGCTCGCATTCCGCAGTGGGCGTCCCGTACGCCGGTGCGGAAGAAAAGGTTGAGGACGCCGGTCAACAGCGGATTGCCGATGTAACGGTGAAGCCACGGCATCGCGCCGGGCTTGATGTCGTCCATGCGGTTGCCCATCACGAGCTGGGCGCCGGCGTCGAGCTGGGCGACGAAGTTGGGGATCTCGCCGAAGTCGTAGGTCAGGTCGGCGTCGGCCATGACGATGTAATTGCCGCGCGCGGCCGCGAACCCGGCCAGGTAGGCGCGGCCGTAACCGCGCCGGCGTTCGCTCACCACGCGCGCGCCGGCCGCTGCCGCGATCTCGGCGCTGCGGTCCTCAGAGGCGTTGTCAACGACGATCACCTCGCCGGCGAGACTGGCGTCGCGAAGCGCGGCGACAGCCGCGATGACGCAGCGCTCCACGTTCTCCTCCTCGTTGAGGCAGGGAATAACGACCGAAACGAGAGGGGCGGCTGGATCAACCGCCACGTGGGGTGTCTGCTCGAGCGTGCTCACGGAAAGGCCCGGAGAGTGGGACACGCAGCGCGTTCCGACGTTGCGCTGCGGCCGCCGTCGCCAGTGTAGATCACGTCTGGGATGCTGCGCGGGCCTTGCGCGTCTGCGTCGTCTACGACTGCCTGTACCCGCACACCGTCGGCGGCGGCGAGCGCTGGTACCGCAATCTCGCCGAGAGGCTCTCGGCCGAGGGGCACGACGTGACCTACCTGACGCTGCGTCAGTGGGCGCGCGGCGCCTCGCCGCAGATCGACGGCGTGCGCGTCGCCGTGGCGGGGCCGCGCATGGAGCTCTATGCGAACGGGCGGCGGCGCATCGTCCCGCCGCTCGTCTTCGGCGCGGGCGTTTTCTGGCACCTGCTGCGCCGCGGTCGCGTCTACGACGTGGTGCATTGCTCCTCTTTTCCGTACTTCTCGCTTTTGGCGGCCGCGCTGCTGCGCCGGCTGTGCGGCTATGACCTCGTCGTCGACTGGCTGGAGGTCTGGTCGCGAGAGTATTGGCGCGAATACCTTGGACGAGCGGCGCGGGCAGGAGTTGCGGTCCAGCGACGCTGTGCGCGCGTCCGCCAACGCGCCTTCTGCCTCTCGGAGCTGCACGCAGCGCGACTGCGCGCCGCGGGTCTGCGCGGCGAGGTCACGGTTCTGCGCGGACTGCTGAGCTCCTCGGTCGAGGCAGAGGAGCCACTCGCGGCCGAGCCGCTGGTGGTCTTCGCCGGCCGGCTGATTCCCGAGAAGAGCGCCCCGGCGGTGGTCGACGCGGTGGCGCTCGCGGCCGAGCGCATCCCCGGTCTGCACGGAATCGTCTTCGGCGACGGGCCCGACCGCGAGGCGGTGCACGAACGCATCGCGCAGCTTTCGTCACCCGAGGTGGTCAGCGCGCCGGGGTTCGTCGACGGCGACGCCGTGCACGCCGCCCTGCGCCGCGCCTGCTGCCTGCTCCTTCCCTCGCGCCGCGAGGGATACGGCTTGGTCGTGGTCGAGGCGGCGGCGGTTGGCACGCCGGCGATCCTCGTGAGCGCACCCGACAACGCGGCGGTCGAGCTCATCGAGGAGGGCGTCAACGGGACGGTGGTCCCCAGCGCCCAGCCTGAGGTGCTGGCCGACGCCATAGAGGCCGTGTGGGCCGGCGGGCCGCCCCTGCGCGCGGCGACCGCGGCGTGGTTTGCGCGCAATCGCGAGCGCCTTTCAATCGAATCCTCACTCGAGGCCGTCGTCGAAAGCTATGCGGCGCTGCGCTCCGCGCGCGGGGAGCGCGGCCGCTGAGCCGCACGACGCGGTCTCACGGGAGATCGCGTCGCACGGCATGCCTGTAGCTCTGCAGGGTCAGCTCGGCGGTCCGCGCCCAGCTGAAACGCTCGGCCTGTGCGCGCCCGGCCGCGCGGAGCGCCTCGACCGCCGGACCGCCGGCCAGGAGGCGTTCGATCGCGGCCGCGATTGCGCGCGAGTCGCGCGGGTCGAAGAGCAGCGCGGCGTTGCCGGCGACCTCCGGTAGCGACGACGCGTTCGAGCAGGCGACGACCACGCCGCGGGCCATTGCTTCGAGCACCGGAAGCCCGAAGCCCTCGTAGAGCGAGGGAAAGACGAAACCCGGAACGATGCGCCAGAACGCCTCGACCTCGGCGGGCTCGAGCCACTCGGGCCAGCGCACGTCTTCGGCGATCCCGAGCGCCGTCGCCCGCTGGCGCAACTCCCGCTCGTGGGCGGTCGGGTAGCCGGCGAGCACGAGGATCGGCGGGTCCTCGAGCAGCGAGCACGCCTCGAGCAGCGCACCAATGTTCTTGTGCGGGCGCTTGGCCGAGAGGGACAGGAGGACGTCGCGCCCTCCGAGATTGAAACGCTCGCGCAGCTCGCGCTCATCGAGCGGTGCCGCAGTCGTCGCGGTGACCCCGACCCCGAGCGGCACCACGTCGATGCGCTCCGCCGGCGCGTGCAGCAACTCGACCAAATCGTCCTTTGTCGCTTGGGAGTCAGCGATCACGCGGTCTGAGCGGCGCACCGCGAGCGGCACGAGTACGCGCATTCCCAGGCTCCGCAGGCCAGCGTGCGCCTCCGGGAAGTGCCGGTAGATGAGGTCGTGCACGGTCACGACGCGCCGGAAGCGACCCCAGGCGGGGGCCGTCGAGCCGAGCGAGTGCAACAGGTCGACGCCGGCGCGCGACGCCAGGCGCGGCAACAGCTGCTGCTCGCCGCGGACCCATTCGACCCGTCGCCGCACCGAAACCGGCACCTCGACCGTGGGGATCAGCTCGCCCCACGGGCCCAGCCCGGCGTCGCGGTTGACGAAGGCGGTGAAGCGCACGTCCGCGGGCGCGCCGGCGACAAGCGCTGGGATCATCTCGCGCGCCGCGACCTCCATCCCGCCGGTCTCCCCCGGCACGAGGAAGACCAGGTTCAAGCCGACATGCACCGCCCAAGCATTCCAGCCGCCGCGGCGCGCCGCCGCCCCTCAGACGCGATGATGGTGCCCCTATGGCGCTTATCAGCGTCGGCATCCCCACCTACAACCGCGCGACGACCTTGCGCCGGGCCGCCGGGTCGGTGCTCGCTCAGACCCACCGCGAGCTCGAGCTCGTCATCTCCGACAACGCGTCGAGCGACGACACCGAGGCCGTCTGCCGCGAGCTCTGCGTGCGCGATGGGCGCGTGCGCTACCTGCGCGCGCCGGCCAACCGCGGCCCCACGGCGAACTTCAACCGGCTGATCGATGAGGCTCGCGGCGAGTTCGCGATGCTGCTCTCCGACGACGACTGGCTCGAGCCGGACTATCTCGAGCGCTGCCTCGAGACCCTCGAGTCCGAGCGCTCGGCGAGCCTCGTCGCGGGGCGCGCCTGCTACATCGACGAACAGAACCAGGAGCGGCGCGGCGCGCTCGTGGCGATCGGAGCGAGCACGCCTGGCGCACGCGTCCTCGAGTACCTCCGCGCCGAGGACACCGACGGACTCTTCTACGGCCTGATGCGCGCGACAACGCTGCGCGCTGCCGCGCCGATCCGAAACTCCATCGGCAACGACTGGCTGCTCGTCGCCGGCATCGTCGCCCAGGGAACGGCGACGACGATCCCCGACACCGCGATCATGCGCGAGCTCGGCGGCACGAGCGCGAACGTCAAGAAGGTCGTGACGACACTCGGGCTACCACGAGTGCAGGCGCTGCTGCCTCACGCGGTGATCGCCTGGCTCTTGTTCGCGCAGATCCTCTGGCGCGGCGAAGCGTTTCGCCTCATCCCCGCGATGCGCCGCGGCGTGCTCGCATCGCGTGCGGCCTTTGCCGTGCTCGACTGGCGCTCGGACGCCTGGCACGCGACCGCGCCGACGATGGCCGCGATCGGCCGCCGGCGCGGTGGCGCGCCGCTGTGGCGGGCCTACCTGCGGCTCACGGCGCGGCTCGGCGCGACGCACGATCAGCTTCCCGACTAGCCCACCAGGAGACCGTCTCCTCGACGCCCTCGCGAGGACCGAAGCGCGGCGTGAAGCCGACCTCCTCGCGGAGCCTCGCCACTTCCGCCACCAGCCGCTCGGGCTCGCCCGGCCGACTCGGCAGCGCACCCAGGTCGATCAGCTCCGGGCGCCCGAGCGCCGCACCGATCCAGGTAACGAGCTCGGCGACCGACACACCCTCGCCGGAAGCGATGTTGACCGGCCCGTCGACGTCGCTCGCCAGCAGCGCGGCGAAGGCGCGCGCGGCGTCGGCGGCGTGGAGGAAGTCGCGCACCTGGCGGCCGTCGGTGCAGCGCGCCGGCTCGCCGGCGAGCAGCGCGCGCGCAGCCGCGGGGACGAGCCGATCGGGGTGCTCGTCCGGTCCATGCAGGAAGAAGATTCGCCCGTGGGCAAACGAGATAGCCCGCGGCCCAAGCCGCTCCTCCGCGGCACGACGCAGGGCATCCTTGGCTACCCCGTAGGGGGTCTGTGGGCCAATCGGCGAGTGGCGCTCATCGAGCGCTCGCGCATCCGTCGTCCAGTCGTACTCGGCGCACGTTCCGGCGCACACCACGCGCTCGCCGTCGAAGGCGTCGAACAGCGCGAGACTCGCAGTCAGCCAGCGCTCGTTCTCCGGCGATGTCCAGAAGGAGCCGTGCTCGACGTACCAGGCGAGGTGCAGCAGGTGCGTGGGCCGCACGCTCGTGACGAGCGCCCGCGCGGCGCTGATGTCGGTCAGGTCGGCGCGATGCCACCGCGCCCGCTCGTCCAGGCCGTCGAGCTGCCCGGCGCTGACGGCGTGCACCTCGAAGCCGCCCTCGACCAGCTCGCCCACCGCGTGGCGGCCGATGAACCCGCGCGCCCCGGTGAGCAGCACGCGCGCCATCAAAACTCGAAGTCGGCGAAGGTCCGGTCGCGCTCTGAGAGAAGGCGCCCGCCGAGCGGCGCCGCGGGCCATTCGATCGCGAAGGCCGGGTCGTCGAAGCGCACGCCGCGCGCCGCCTCGGGAACGTAGGGGTAGCTCATCTGGTAGTTCACCTCGGCGTCGTCGCTGAGTGTTTGGAAGCCGTGGGCGAAGCCGACCGGGACGTACAGCGAGCTGCTGCCGGACGCGTCGAGTTCGAGAGCGAACCAGCCTCGGAAGGTCGCCGACTCACGCCGCAGGTCGATGATCACGTCATATACCGAGCCGCGTGTGACGCGCACGAGCTTGGCCTCGCCGTGCGGGTCGGCTTGGTAGTGCATGCCGCGCAGCGTGCCGGAGCGAGCGCTGAAGGAGGTGGAGGTCTGCGCGACGCGCGGGTCGAGGCCGAGCGCGGCGAACTGCTCGCTGTCGAAGGTGCGCGCGAAGTGGCCTCGCTCGTCCAGCGCCGGCTCGAGCTCGACGACGTAGGCGCCCGCCAGCGGTGTCTCGCGGAGGATCACGGGAGCAATTCGAGCTTCGGGGCGCGCGCGGCGAAGCGACCGCCCCAATCGCCGATGAAGGCGAGCTGCTCGGTGACCTCCTCACGCAGGTTCCAGGGCAGGATCAGGACCACGTCGGGACGCTCCTGCGCGATCGCCTCGGGCGCGAGGATCGGAATGTGACTGCCCGGCAGCAGACGGCCCTGCTTGTGCGGGCTGCGGTCGCAGGTGAACTCGACGATCTCGGGGCCGATGCCGCAGTAGTTCAGCATCGTGTTGCCCTTCGCCGGCGCTCCGTAGCCCGCGACCCGGCGCCCCTCCCGGCGCAGGGCGATCAGGAAGCTGAGGATCTCGAGCTTGTCGGCGGCGACCTCGCCGGCGAAGGCGTCGTAGGTGGCGGTCAGCTCGAGGCCCGCCGCGCGCTCGCGCTCGAGCAGCTCGGCTGCGCGCGGCGTGTCCTCCCGCGGGTCCTCCGCATGCGCCCCGTAGATCCGCAGCGAGCCCCCGTGGGTGGGGATCTCCTCGACGTCGAACAGCCGCAGGCCGTGGGCGGTGAAGACCTCGCGCACCGTCAGCCACGAGAAGTAGGAGAAGTGCTCGTGGTAGATCGTGTCCCACTGGCGGTCGGCGATCAGGCGCAGGAGGTGCGGGAACTCCATTGTGATCGTGCCGCCGGGGTTCAGCAGAACCTTCATACCGGCGACGAAATCGTTGAGGTCGGGGACGTGCGCGAGGACGTTGTTGCCGAGCAGCAGGTCGGCGCCTCCGCGCTCGAGCAGCCGCGTCGCGTTCGCGACGCCGAAGAACTCGACGAGCGTCTCGATGCCCTGCTCGTTGGCGACCGCGGCCACGTTCTCGGCCGGCTCGATGCCGAGGACCGGGATGCCCGCATCGCGGAAGTGCTTGAGCAGGTAGCCGTCGTTGGAGGCGAGCTCGACGACGCGGCTCTGCGCGCCGAGGTCGAGCAGCTCGATCATCTGTTCGGTGTAGCGGCGGCAGTGCTCCAGCCAGCTCGTCGAGTAGGACGAGAAGTAGGCGTAGTCGGAGAAGATCGCCGCGGGGCTTTCGAACTGCTCGAGCTGGACGAGCCGGCAGCGCTCGCACGCGTACGTGCGCAGCGGATAGAAGGGCTCCATCGCGTTTGCCCGATCGACCTCGACGAAGCTGTTTGCCAGCGGCGTCATGCCGAGGTCCGCGAAGACGTGCTCGAGCGGGGCGGAGCAGAAGCGACAGCTGGCGGTCACGACCGAAGGCGCCCGGCTCAGCTCAGCTCGCGCACGGCCTCGACAACCGAGTCCTGCTGCTCGTCGCTCAGCGCGGGGTAGCACGGCAGCGACAGGCAGCCGGCGTAGTACTCCTCCGCCGCTGGGCAGAGGCCGGGCTGATAGCCGTAGGTGTCGCGGTACCAGGGGTGCAGGTAGACGGGCAGGTAGTGCACCTGGACGAGGATGCCGCGGTCGTGCAACCCGTCGTAGAGGCGCCGCCGCGCCGCCGCACCGCCGCGATGGCGAATCACGTAGAGGTGTCGGCCGTGGCGCTCGCCCGGCGGCGGCTCGGGCGCGAGCTCGATCTGCTCGAGGTCGCCGAGGAGCTCGCGGTAGCGCGCCGCGATCGCGTTCCGCCGCTCGATGAAGCGCTCGAGCTTGCGCATCTGCGAAACGCCGAGCGCGGAGTGAACGTCCGAGAGCCGGTAGTTGTATCCGAGCGCCTGCTGCTCCATGTACCAGCCGCCCTCGTCGCGTTCGAGGCGCGCTGGGTCGCGCGTCATGCCGTGCGTGCGGAACTCGAGCAGGCGGCGGAAGCACTCGGCGTCGCGGGTGGTGACCATGCCGCCCTCGGCACTCGTGACGGTCTTGACCGGATGGAACGACAAGACGGCCATGTCGGAGTGGCGGCAGGCGCCGACCGGCTCATCGGCCTGGCGGGCGCCGATTGCGTGCGCCGCGTCCTCGATCAGGACGAGATCGGGGTGCGCGGCGCGCAGCTGGCGGATCGGCGCTGGGAGCCCCGTGAAATGGACGGGAATCAGCGCCCTGGTGCGATCGCTGGTGGCGGCCGCGACGGTGGCGACGCTGACGTTCCAGGTGGCCGGGTCGATGTCGGCGAAGCGCGGCGTTGCGCCGACGTAGGCGGCGCAGTTGCCGCTCGCGGCGAAGGTGATCGCGCTGGTCACGAGCTCGTCGCCTGGGCCGATGCCGGCGGCGAAGGCGGCGCCGTGGAGCGCGGCCGTGCCCGAGGAGTAGGCCACGGCGTAGGGGACGTCGCAGGCCTCCATCACGGCCTCCTCGAAGGCGCGCACCGCCGGGCCGGTCGTCAGCCAATCGCCGCGCAGCACCGCAACCGCGGCGTCGACGTCATCGTTGTCGATCGTCTGACGTCCGTAGGGGATTGCCACCGCCCGACAGCCTAGCTTGAGGCGTCGACGCGCCGCCGGGGCCGGTACGGCCACGCCAGCGCATAACATCCCCGCCATGGCTGGCTCGGTTATCCAGGGCAAGGTCGTCCTCGTGACGGGCGGAACCGGCTCGTTCGGCAAGGCCTTCATCGAGCGCATCCTCGACGAGCACGAACCGGCCGCGGTCCGCATTTACAGCCGTGACGAGCTCAAGCAGACCGAGATGGCGCGGCGCTTCGACGGCGACGGGCGGCTGCGCTTCCTGATCGGCGACGTGCGCGACCGCGACCGCCTCAAGCTGGCGATGCGCGGGGTCGACATCGCGATCCACGCCGCCGCGCTCAAGCACGTGCCGGTCTGCGAATACAACCCCTTCGAGGCCGTCGAGACCAACGTCCGCGGCGCCGAGAACGTCGTCGCCGCCGCACTCGAGGCCGGCGTCTGGCGGACGCTTTCGCTGTCGACCGACAAGGCGGTCAACCCGGTCAACCTGTACGGCGCGACCAAGCTCTGCGCGGAGAAGATCGTCACCCAGAGCAACGCCTACTCCGGCAGCTCGGCGTCGCGCTTTGCGTCGGTCCGCTACGGCAATGTCGTCGGCAGTCGCGGCAGCGTGATCCCGCTGTTCAAGACACAGGCGCTGACCGGCGAGCTGACGATCACCGACGAATCGATGACACGCTTCTGGATCACGCTCGACCAGGCCGTCGACTTCGTGATCAGCTCGCTATCGATGATGCAGGGCGGCGAGGTCTTCGTGCCGCGCATCCCGAGCATGCGCGTCGATGCGATCGCCGACGCGCTTGCGCCCGAGGCCACACGGCGGATCGTCGGGATCCGGCCCGGCGAGAAGGTCCACGAGGTGCTGATCACCGAGGACGAGTCCCGCAACGCGCGTGTGCTCGAGGATCGCTTCATCATCTATCCGCCCTACCCGTCCTGGACGATGGGCCAGGAGCTCCTCGGCGAAGAGGTGCCGCCCGGGTTTCGCTACGCCAGCGACACGAACACCGAGTGGCTCGACGCGGGAGCGATCCGGGCGATGGCCGAGCTGATCCCGGCGGCCGACTGAGAAGCGCGCGGTCGGGCCGTGCGTAGCCTCCACCTGCGCTGGTCGTCCGACCCGCGGGACGCCGCGCCTCGAACCGCCGGATCCGACATCGCGCTTGTGTTCGCGCGCAGCGCCGCACCGCGCGAAGGCGAGGTCGTGCTCGCCGACGACCTGCTCTCGTGGGAGCAGCGATCGGAGATCGAGCTTCGCGCGAGCGCGCTGCTTGAGATGGCCCGGGCGCAGCTGGGCGACGACGACACGCTCGAGGCGAGCGAGTACGAGCTGCGCGTCGAGTGGGTGAACCTGCTGATGGCGCACACGGTCGGACTCGCGCTGCTGCGCGAGCGCGGTCCGTTCGACGCGGCGCTGCCCTCTCCGCTGACGCCGGCGGCTGTCACGGCGGGGGTCGAGGCGGCACTCGGCCTACCGGCGTCGACCCCAACGGGCGCGACGATCGCGCACCGCCGTCACGCGAACAGGCGCGATCAGGTGGCGCGGCTGATCATCGGGACGCGAGCCGCGAGCAGCGGCACGGCGCGGCTGCGGGTGCTGACCTTCCCGGGGATGAAGCTGACGGCCGCGCTCGCCGAGCTTGGGGCGGAGACGCTCGGCGAGCTGGGCGTCTACGTCGCGGCGCTCGCCGAGCTCGGCCACGGCGACGCGGCGCGGCTGATCTTGCAGCTGCGGCTGCCGGCGGTCGCGCTGCCGTCCACCCAGGCGGCGAGCGCGACACCGCCGTCGCTCGGGGCGCTGACCGGCGAGGAGGCGCTCGACGCGGCGCTTGCTCGCGCCGCCGCGCCGGTCCTTGCGCGCGGCGTGCGGCGCGTGCGCGAGCTGGTCGCCGTGACGGCTCGGCTCGAGCGGCTGCCGCAGCTTCGCGCGATCGTCGTCCCGACCGCCGCATTGGGCGTCACGAGGCTACTGGGCCGCTGGGCAGCGGCGCGGGGCGTCGTCTTCGCGTCCTTTCAGCACGGCATTTACGGCCTGATCGAGGGCGACGGCGGCGACCGCCGCGCCCAGGTGCTGTTCGGCTGGGGGCCCGACGTAGCCCGCCAAGTCGCGCTGTGGGCGCCCCCCCAGCCGCGCCTTGAGGCGGTCGGCGTGCCTGGCCTCCCCGGCACCTACGGCGCGAGCGGCGCCCAGCGGCTGCGGCGCGTGCTGGTGGCAACCACGAACAACCCGTTCGGGACCGCTCTGGCGCGCTGGAGCGCGCGCGAGGACTTCCTCGACGCAATCTCCGACGGATTGGCCAGCGCGCGCTCCGCGGGGGTGGCCGTCGAACTGCGACTGCACCCTGTCGAGTCGCCACATGAGTACGAAGAGATGGACGAGCGCGCCGGACGCGACGGGCTGCCGCTCGCGGCGCCCGGCTCCTTCGCGGAAGTGGCGCGCGGCGCCGACCTGCTCGTCACGCCCTACTCCTCGGTCGCCTTCGAGGCCGCCGCAATGGCAATCCCGGTCGCGCTGTGGATTCCGAGCATCCCCGAGGCCGTGCGCCGGCGCCAGCTCCTGCCGCCGGTGAGTGACGACCTTCCGGGCGCCTTCAACGACGCCGCCGGCTTCGGCGCATTGATCGCGCAGGCCCTGGCCGGCGACCTCGAGGCGCCGCGCCGCCTCGCGCAGAGCCTGACCGGCTACGTCGCACCGCTCGACGCCGATCGCTTCGCGAAGGCGCTGGCTCGGCTTGGAGACGCGTCGTGACCGCCCAGCCCCCCGAGGCGGTCGACGCGCATCGCATTTGGCGGCCCGGTGCGATCCCGTTTAACACGGTGCTGATGGGGCTGCGCACGCTCGTCGTCTTCGCCGTCGGCTTCCTGACGCTGCCGCTGCTGATCCACCGCCTCGGCGACCACGCCAACGGCCTGTTCATCTTCGCGACGACGATGACCGGCTACTTCACGGCCGTTGAGCTTGGGATCGCGACCTCGGTCACCAAGTACGTCGCCGAGTTCCGCGCGCAGGGAGAGCACGAGCGGATCAACTCGATGCTGCGCGGCTCGCTGCTGCTGATGATCGGCATCGGGCTCGTGCTCGGCGCCGCGTTGACGGTCGTCGCGCTCGCGGCCGGCCATGCGCTGTTTCGCGACCCCGCAGTGCGAGGCCAGGCCGTCGCGACGATCCTCGTCGCCGCCGCTACGTCGGTGCTCTATTGGCCTTCGCGGATAGGCACAGCGATGCTCGAGGGCCTCGAGCGTTACGACCAGCGTGCGATGGTCGCGATCGTCACGACGGCGCTGATTCTGGCGGGGCTCTGGGGGCTGACCTTCGCGACCCATTCCGTGCCGGTGCTGGTCGGCTGGTTCGGGGCTGTCGCCGTTGCCGAAGGTGTCGCCTGCGCGGTGATCGCGTGGAAACGCGTGGGCGTCGCGCATCATGTCGGATCGTGGCGCGACCGCCACCTGCGCGAGGTCATCGCCTTCGGCGGCGGCCTGTTCGTCATAGGGCTGGCCGACACCGCGATCTATTCGCTCGACAACCTGATCCTTGCGGCGCTCGTCGGCTCGGCGGCAATCACTATCTACCAGGTCGCGCTGCGCCCGCAGACGGCGGTCCGGATGATCAACGCGCTGACGGCGGGCGCACTCGTGTCGACGATCTCGCGCCTTGCGGCGAGCGGTCAGCTCGAGCGGCTCCGCAGACTGGCGGTCGCGGGCAGCTTCATCGGCCTCGTCGTAACGCTCCCGTGGGTGATCCTCGTGCTCGTCCTGGCCAAGCCGCTCGTGCTCGCCTGGGTCGGGACGCGGTACGTCCGCTACGCGGTCTATGTGCAGATCTTCGTCTCCTACTGGCTCACGGGTGCGAACACCGGCGTGCTTGGGGCGTTCGTCTTCGGAATGTCCGGGATCCGCATCTTCGTGATCCTCACCGTCATCGGTGGCGTGGTCAGCCTCGGGCTCTCGATCGGGATGACGGCGGCGTTCGGAACGGTTGGCGTGATCTGGGGGACGGTGATCCCGAGCGTCGCCGGGTTCCCGATCTGGCTCCACTTCGTTCTCAAGCGAGCCGGACTCACCGCCCGCGAGTACGCGCTCGAGGTCGCGCTGCCCGCCTACGGACTGGCGGTCCCGTGGACGGCGCTGGTGTGGGTCTGCTCGCGCCTGCTCAAACCGAGCGGGATCGTCGGCCTCGGCGTCTTCGGCCTGGTCGCGCTCGCGCTCTGGGTCGCCGCGGCGGCGCCGGGGGCGCGGCGTCACTGGCGCGCCGCGCTAGCGGGCTAGCGTGAGCACGCTCGCGTTCGTCCAGGCACGCATGGGCTCGACGCGGCTGCCGGGCAAGGTGCTCGAGCCGCTCGCCGGTCGCCCTTCGCTGCTGCGGATCGTCGAACGCCTTGAGCGGGCGCGCGGGCTCGACGGCGTCGCCGTGCTGACGTCGGTCGCCGATGGCGACGACGCGATCGCGGAGCTGTGCGAGCGCGAGGGCGTGACGTGCCTGCGCGGCTCCGAGAACGACGTGCTCGCTCGTTACCAGGGGGCCGCCGAAGCGCTTGGTCCCGAGTTCGTCGTTCGCGTGACCGCGGACTGCCCGCTCGTCGATCCGCAGGTCATCGCCGACCTGCTGGCTCTGCGCGCCGC